>JAZUEL010000043.1:0-42034 GCA_045640125.1 Oscillospiraceae bacterium | reverse complement strand
TCCCGTTTTTCAGGGGAAGAAAACTTCCCCTAAGACCCCTCGAAAAAAATTTTTTGATTATTTTCTTTTCGTAGCATCCACGCCCTGTTTCCGCTCGCCAATCGCGGCGAAAACATTGTCAAAACCTGCCGTTTATGATATAGTTCATTTTGTATATTTATATCTTTTGAAACAGCAGCTTCAACAATCACGAGGAGATAGAAACATGGATAATCGTGTTCATAATGCAATAGTAAGCTTCATCTGGGGTATTGCCGACGACTGCCTCCGTGATGTCTATGTACGCGGCAAATACCGCGATGTCATTCTGCCTATGACGGTTATCCGCCGCCTTGACGCCATGCTGGAGGAATCCAAACCGTCCGTCCTTGACATGAAAAAGAAGCTGGATGCCGCCAAAATCGCCAACCAATGGCCGGCGCTCTGCAACGCCGCCGGACAAGCATTTTGCAACGCGTCCCCTTTCCTTCTGAAAGACCTGACGAGCCGCGCAAAAAAGCAGACGTTGAAGGCTGATTTTATTGCCTATCTTGACGGCTTTTCTCCCAATGTGCAGGAAATTCTGAACAAGTTCAAGTTCCGCAACCAGATCGACACGATGGTGGACGCGGACATTCTGATGGCTGTTATTGAAAAATTTGTTTCCAAAGACATCAACCTCAGCCCCGTGCCGGTATACACTGATGATACCAAAACAGAAATCAAGCTCCCCGCACTGGATAATCACGGCATGGGAACCATTTTCGAGGAGCTTGTCCGCAAGTTCAACGAAGCGAACAACGAAGAAGCCGGCGAGCACTGGACGCCGCGTGACGTGGTTGAGCTGATGGCCGACCTCGTCTTCGCCCCCGTTGCCGACAAAATCAAAGATGCTACATACTCCTGCTATGACGGCGCCTGCGGTACCGGCGGTATGCTGACCGTTGCCCAGGATCGTCTGCTTGAGCTTGCAGAGGAAAACGGAAAGCAGGTCTCTATTCACCTTTTCGGACAAGAAATCAACCCGGAGACTTACGCCATCTGCAAGGCTGATATGCTGCTCAAGGGCGATGGCGAGCAGGCGGAACACATTGCGTTTGGCTCGACCCTTTCCGTTGACGGAAACGCAAGCCGCCAGTTTGATTTCATGCTCTCGAATCCGCCCTACGGAAAGAGCTGGAAAACCGACGCGGACAAAATGGGCGGCAAAAAAGAAATCCTCGACAGCCGCTTTAATGCCTATCTTGAAGGCGGCGAACCGCTCGCCATGATACCGCGTGTCAGCGACGGACAGCTCCTGTTCCTCCTGAACAATGTATCCAAAATGAAGAAGGATACCGAGCTTGGAAGCCGTATCGTAGAAGTCCATAACGGTTCCTCGCTTTTTACCGGTGATGCCGGCAGCGGCGAAAGCAACGCCCGCCGCTATTTGATCGAAAACGATTTGGTAGAAGCCATTATTGCGCTGCCGGAAAATATGTTCTATAACACCGGCATCGGCACCTACATCTGGGTTCTTTCCAATAAGAAAGAAGAACGTCGCAAAGGAAAAATTCAGCTTATCGATGCTACTGCCATGAAGAAGCCGCTGCGCAAAAATATGGGTAAAAAGAATTGCGAAGCCGACGCGGACATTCGCAATGAGATTCTGCGCATCTATATGAGTATGGAAGAAAGCGAAGTAAGCCGTATTTTCCCCAACAACGAATTCGGCTACTGGAGCATCACCGTGGAACGCCCGCTCCGTCTGCGCGTGTTCCCGGAGCGTCCCATTCCTCAGAATATTCTGAAACCGAAAGACTTGGAGACCGTCAACGACGCCCTTGCGAATATTTCGGAGGACACGCCGCTGGATGATTGGACGGCTTTTGTTAAGGCAACCGGACTGAAGGCAACGCTGGCAAAGAAAATACGCCCGTTTATCACCGAGAAAGATCCGACTGCCAAACCCATTGAGGGTGAAGCCGATCCCGATCTGCGCGATACCGAAAATGTTCCGTTCCTGTATGAGGGCGGCATAACGGCCTTTATGAACACCGAGGTCAAGCCCTACGCACCGGATGCCTATATTGACGAAAAGAAAACGGCAATCGGGTATGAGATGGGCTTTACGAAGTATTTCTATAAGCCTGTCCAGCTCCGGGATATGAAAGAAATCCTTGCAGATTTGCAGGCATTGGAGGCGGAAACCGCCGGCATGATGGCTGAGATTGTCGGAGGGTTGTTACAATGACGTACGAAATAATGAAGCCAAGCGGAGTGGCATGGCTTGGTAACATTCCTTCTACGTGGGATTGTAAAAAGATAGCGTCTCTTTTCACGCAGAGAAATGTCAAAGTTTCAGATAAAGATTATCCTGCTCTTTCTGTTTCAAAGGCAGGAGTAACGCCTCAACTGGAAACTGCCGTAAAAACAGATAACGGAGACAACAGAAAACTTGTTAAATTCGGAGATTTTGTAATCAACAGCCGTTCTGACCGAAAGGGGTCGTGCGGTATTTCTTCCCTCGACGGCTCTGTTTCTTTAATAAACATTGTCCTTACCCCGCGAAAAAGCTGGAACAGTAGGTATGTACATTATTTGATGCGCTCACAGTCTTTTTCAGAGGAATACTATCATTATGGGAGAGGTATCGTTGCTGATTTGTGGACAACCAGATACAACGAAATGAAAAACATCTGTATTCCCGTCCCTCCGCGCGAGGAACAGGATCAGATCGTGCGCTATCTGGATTGGCAGGTATCAAAGATAAACCAACTGATTGCGGCAAAGAAAAAAGAAATATCGATTATCAAGGAACAAAAAGAGGCTTTAATAAACGATGCAGTAACGCACGGCATTAGGAAAGATCGGCATTTGAAGGACAGCCATATGAACTGGTTGCCCCAAATACCTGCGGATTGGAATACAATTCCAGCAAAAGCTTTATTTGAACATGTGTCTGAACTACGCCATGAAGACGATGAAATGCTGGCTGCTACTCAAAAATACGGAATGATAGCGCAAAAAAAGTATATGGAAATTGAAGGTCGGCGGCTCGTCTTAGCTACGGATAATCTGGATAAATGGTTACACGTTGAGCCTGGCGAATTTATCATCAGCCTCAGAAGCTTCCAGGGCGGTTTAGAGTTTTGCGATATAAGCGGTTGCGTAACGTGGCACTATGTCGTACTTCGTCCTCGCAGAGTAATATATGAGCCATATTACAAATGGTTTTTCAAATGTGCATCATACATAGGAGCATTACAAAGAACATCTGACTTTATTCGGGATGGACAGGATTTACGATACTCAAATTTTGCAAAAGTCCGGCTGATGGTTGTCCCCATGGAAGAGCAAAAAGAAATCGCTGAACATTTGCATACAATAGTTCCAAAGTTTGATGCCGCAATAGAAAGAGTAGAAAAAGAAATAAAGATTCTCCAGGAATATAGCGATAGGATTATTTCTGATGTTGTTACCGGCCAAATTGATGTTCGCGGAGTGGAGATACCAGACTATGAGTATATTGAAGAGGCATCGGATGATTCCGAAGATATCGAAAACGAAGATGATGTAATCATGGAGTCTGAACAAGATGAGTGATGATTTTCAAATGAGCATTTCCATCCCAACTGACGATGACGGATACATTCTTCTCAAATGTCCGAATTGCGGAACATATTTCAAAGCAACGCCCGCAGATATTGAAGATGACGGAATTTTGCAGATTTATTGTCCAAGCTGCGGATTGTCTGGAGACGATTTCTTTACAGACGATGTTCTTGAACTTGCTGATGCCATGATACAGAACTATGCCATGGACATGCTTTATAATGAAGCCAAGAAAATGGAACGTCAGTTCAAAAGCGGATTAGTTACCGTCAAGGCCTGTAAGCCTCCAAAGCATGAGCCGGAAAACCCAATACGTTCAGGAATAGAGGCTTTGGAAATTGCAACATTCCCATGTTGTAAGCGAACCGCAAAGATAAAACCGTTACTAAAGATGACCGGGTGCTACTGCCCGTTTTGTGGAGTGAAAAATTATGAAGTTGAATAGAACCGAATTGCGTAAGATTATGTATGATTTCAACAGCATTTCCAACCGATTGATGCAGGCAGACTTTCAGGATTATACTGATGTCGTCAAAAAATACATTGAATACATAAAGAAAACGCCAATTATCTTCGATTACATCTGTGATTGCGGAGAATGTGACCAAGATATGAAAACGGAGTTTTCCGAAATTGGCTCATCATTCGGTGGAATGATATTCTCTCTGGGGAACGAGCCGGAGGAAGAAGTCCGCAATGTGTTTTCCATTCTGAACTATATTGCCGAGAATAATGTTGAAGTTCACTACGGCGTAGCGATGGGATATGCCCACTCAAACAAGTACCAGGACATGGTAAAAGGATTCAATGACCGTGTTGTAATGGTATTGATCCGCCACATTGAAAACTACCTTACAAAGATTGGAATAGACATGGGACTTGACGAAAAGAATATTTACAACGTGACCGTTGAACACGGACAAGTGAATATCGCCAGCGACAACGCTACAATTAACGCTACAAACAACATCGGCATTGACGCTGATAAACTGGCTGAGCTGGTGCAGGCAGTCAAGAACGCTGCATCCGATTTGAACGAAGAAGATCAAGAAACACTGTCAAGCAATCTGGAAGTCATAGAGGAAGAAAGCAAAGCCTCAAAGCCAAGAAAAGGCTTTTTGAAAACTGCGGTTGCCGGTTTGAGCGCAATCAAAGGGACTGCTGAATTTGGTGCCGCTGTTGTAGCATTAATTCAATTTCTTCAAAATGTTTTTTAATCAATAACGGAGGTGGCATATATGCCCTTTTCTAATACCAAAGAAAACGGCCTCGAAACGCTGATTGTCAAATGGCTCGTGGAGCAGAATGGTTATGAGCAGGGCACCAACGCGGACTACAACCGCGAGTATGCCATTGACGAAACGCGTCTGTTCCGCTTTCTGGAGGAAACGCAGCCGGAGGAAATGGCAAAGCTCGGCGTGCGGAAAAGCCACCAGAAGTACATCCAGTTTCTGAATCGCCTGCAAAGCGAGATTGCCAAGCGCGGGATCATTGACGTGCTGCGCAACGGCATCAAGGTCTACCCCGCCGACCTGATCATGTTCTACCTCACCCCGACGGAAAACAATGACAAAGCCCGTATCTTGCATGAGAAGAATATATTCAGCGTCACGCGCCAGCTCCAGTATTCGATGGACAACACAAAGCTGGCCTTGGATATGTGCGTCTTTATCAACGGATTGCCCGTCATTACATTTGAGCTGAAAAATCAGCTCACCAAGCAAAATGTGGATGATGCGGTCTATCAGTATCAGACAGACCGTGATCCCAAGGAGCTTTTGTTCCAGTTCAAACGCTGCATGGTGCATTTTGCCGTGGATGATGCGCGGGTCAAATTCTGCACAAAGCTCAGCGGCAAAGACAGTTGGTTTTTGCCCTTTGATAAGGGCTATAACGACGGAGCCGGCAACCCGCCCAACCCGGACGGGATCATGACCGACTATCTTTGGAAAGATATTCTCACGAAGAAAAAGCTCTGCCGCATTATCGAGAACTATGCCCAGGTGGTCGAAGAAACTGACCCGGACACAAAGAAGAAAACCGTCAAGCAGATTTTCCCGCGCTATCACCAGCTTGACGCCGTTGAAAAGCTGTTGGCGGATGTGAAAGAAAACGGGATCGGCCAAAGATACCTGATCCAGCACAGCGCCGGCTCCGGCAAATCTAACTCCATCGCATGGCTTGCGCATCAACTCATTGGTTTGGAGCAAGACGGCCATCCCATGATTGATTCTGTTCTCGTTGTTACCGACCGCCGCATTTTGGACAAGCAGATCCGCGATACGATCAAGCAGTTCATGCAGGTGTCAAAGACGGTCGTGTGGGCGGAGCATTCCGGAGAATTAAAGGATGCGATCACAGACGGGAAGCGAATCATTGTTACTACCATTGAAAAGTTCCCGTTCATCCTGCCGACGATCGGCGCGGAACACAAAGACCATAAATTTGCTGTCATTATTGATGAGGCTCACTCCGGACAGAGCGGACGCATTTCAGCGAAGATGAATCTCGCGTTGTCCGGCCTCGCGTCGGAAGACGAAATGGACAACGAAGACAAAATCAATGCCTTGATGGAAGGCCGCAAGCTTCTGAACAACGCCAGCTATTTTGCGTTTACGGCAACGCCGAAGAATAAGACACTGGAGACCTTCGGCGTGGCGTATCAGGACGGCGATGAAATTAAGCACCGCCCCTTCCATGTCTACACCATGAAGCAGGCGATTCAAGAGGGCTTTATCCTCGATGTACTGAAATACTATACGCCTATCGACAGTTTCTATAAGCTGATGAAAACTGTTGATGATGACCCCATGTTCGACAAGAAGCGCGCGCAAAAGAAGCTGCGCGGATTTGTGGAAAGCAACTCCTATACCATCGCGCAAAAAGCCGAAATGATGGTGGATCATTTCCATGAGCAGGTCATTGCCAAAGGCAAGATCGGCGGACAAGCCCGTGCCATGGTCATAACGCAGAACATCCCTCGCTGCGTGGAATACTTCTATGCCATCAACAAGTGCCTTGCCAATCGCAACAGCCCTTATAAAGCCATCGTTGCATATTCCGGCGACTATAAATACGATGCGGAAGAACAAGCTATTCCCTGTTCGGTCAGAAACGGATTTGCAGACGCGTCCATTCCCAAAATGCTGAAGACCGACCCCTACCGCATTTTGATCGTCGCCGATATGTTCCAGACCGGCTTTGACGAGCCGCTGCTGCACACCATGTATGTGGATAAGACCCTTTACGACATAAAGGCTGTGCAGACGCTTTCCCGCCTGAACAGAGCCCATCCCAAAAAGCATGATACCTTTGTGTTGGACTTTGCAAATAAGACCGCAATCATCGAGGAAGCTTTCTCCCGCTATTACAGAACAACCATTCTCTCCGGCGAAACCGATCCGAACAAGCTTTATGACATCATCGCAATCATGGAGGAGTATCAGGTCTATTCGCAGGACCATGTCGATTTGCTTGTAAGCCTCTACCTTGATGGCGCGGATCGCGATAAGCTCGACCCGATTCTGGATTCCTGTGCCGCCGCCTACAAGGAACTGGAGGAAGAAGACAAAATCAAATTCAAAAGCGCCGCAAAATCGTTTTGCCGTACATACGGTTTCCTTGGTGCCATTCTGCCCTATGGTAATGCCGAATGGGAGAAGCTCTCCATTTTCCTGAATCTGCTCATTCCGAAGCTCCCTGCGCCGCAAGATGACGACTTGTCGCAAGGAATTCTCGATACCATTGATCTCGACAGCTATCGGATAGAGGCAAGGGAAACGATGAGTATCAAGCTGGAAGACGAAGATGCCGAAGTGAATCCCGTCCCTGCCGGAAAAGTCGGGCACGTTATTGACCCGGAAATGGATTTGCTTTCTGTAATTCTTTCAAACTTCAATGATATGTTCGGAAACATCAACTGGAACGACGCCGATAATGTTCGGCGGCAAATTCTCGAAATACCGGCCATGGTTTCCAAAGACGAAAAATATCAAAACGCCATGCGCAATTCTGATAAGCAGAATGCACGCATGGAGAGCGAGCGAGCATTGCAGCAGATAATCTTTGATATCATGGCGGACAACATGGAGCTGTTCAAGCAGTTCCAGGATAACCCGTCCTTCAAAAAATGGCTGTCCGACTTGGTGTTCAATCTTACATACAATCCCGAAGGAAAGCCATATTTGATGCCCGGAAATGAGAAATGAAGACTTTGGGGCATAGCTGACAGAAAGAAATCGAGGTGACAAAACAAATGTCTTGCCCACTATGTGGCTCAGAAAACTGTACTGATTCGCGCAAAGAACCTTTTTATCATTTGTTTCAGTGCTCGACTTACAATACATCTTTTTATTTAAGCACTGCTTTTCTTGAGGACTTCATTTTTAATAAGACCGATTTTTCAAAATGCATGAATCTAATCGTTGAGAGATTGCTATGGCAACCCACAGCAAAAGACGACGCATCTTGGGTTTTTTATTATAACGAAAATGAAACCAGCAAGAACGAAAACCCCACTTATGTCAACCTTGCGGTTTTACTCCAAAATTATCCGAAAGGCATAATTGAAACCTCTGACCGAGCATTAATGAATTTAGGGTATCAACATCCGGAATATGGCAGAAAGTTTATCCCAACATTTTGGGATGACCTTGGAGATCTGGATTATCGCTTGTTTTTTCCAAGCTCAGATAAGCCCAAAAAAGACGCTTTTGGTATATTAAGGATTCTTAACGAATTAGGCCATGTCTCAAAGGATGATAAGTCGTATTATATTTCTGCACGCGGTTGGCAACATATTGAAGAGCTGAAAAGACGCCACGCAGAAACAAAACAAGCCTTTATTGCAATGAGTTTTTCTCCCGAAGTACAGTATATTCGGGATGCATTCAAGGCGGCTATTACTTTGGCCGGTTACGCGCCAATGGTAATCGATGAAAAAGAGCACAACCATCAAATTGTTCCCGAGACCTTGTTGGAAATAGAGCGTAGTCGTTTTTTAGTCCTCGATGTAACAATGCCTAATTACGGTGCCTACTATGAAGCGGGGTATGCCTTGGGTCTTGGAAAAGAAGTAATTATCTGTTGCAAGCAAGACGTGTTTGATGACGAAGAAGGAAAATATCTACGTCCCCATTTTGATATTGCCCAGACATCTCAAATACGTTGGAAAGATGAAGCCGATCTCATTGATCGCCTTGTAAAAAGAATCAACGCAACCGTTGATAAGGCCTATTAATTTGTGTAGTTGCCTGCGATTTGCAATCAACTGAAAAAAGAGTACCCGAACGATCATTTTCACCATTGCCGTTAAGAAAGAATTTTGACGGGAGGTTTTACGATGAACGAAATAGAAACATTATTTAGAGAGGCCTTTATGTTTTCTCAAGAAGATCTCATATCTGCAATCGAACAGCACCTTGAATATCTTAATGCAAATGAAAAAGGTGACGCTCCTGGATATATTGAAAACAACAAGAAGCTATATTCTCAATTCTTAGAAAAGCTCAAAAAGGCACACCTTTCAGAACTTCATGAATCGTTTTGGTATTACGATTATTTATATACAGGGCGTGCCTTAGAGCTATATTTATGTGAAGGGGCAGATCTTGAACTTGATGAGAGCAAAGAGTTTATTTCCTCTATGACTATCGAACAGGAGCGCGTATTACTTAGTATCCCAGATACATTTGTTACGCCGGAGCAATTTGCAAAAATACACGACGTGAAACCGCAGACTGTTCAGCAGTGGATTCATCACGGTAAACTAAAGTATGCAAAATATGAGGATGGCCAATGGATGATTCCCTCCGCAAACGCCAGGCCTCGCCGACATGATTTTTCATCGTATATCATTGATCCCGATAATGGGCCTCATATTGATGAATTCCCAATAGCTTCAGTGTGCCAGGATATTAGTTTTTGGCCGGATGGAAATCAAAAAGGAAAATTTGAAGCAAGGTTTTCCAATTATAAAATGAGGATTAATGAAAGTTTTTCCTTGACTCGAGAGGAAGTCGAGGCTTTGGAATACGAGCTGATAAAATCCGGAAAAGCAACGTGTGAACCACCTGTTCAAATCCACTTTTGATCCTAAATCCGGGACATTATTTGATGGAGAATCATTATGGGCTATATCTACATACTCACAAATCCGTCTTTTAAGGAATACGTCAAAATCGGTTATGCTACTGATGTCCGGCAGCGGGTGAATGAGCTGAACAGCAGCTCGGCGGTGCCGTTTGCGTTTCGCGTGTACGCGACATACGAAGTGGATTCCAAGCTCTCCGACAAGAAGCTTCATTCCATCTTGGACAAGCTCAATCCCGACCTACGCTCCATGGAAGAGATCGACGGTAAAAAGCGCATCCGCGAGTTTTATGCCATGCCGCCGGAGGACGCGTATTCCATTCTCGAAGCCATCGCGGAGATCAACGGTTACAGTCACCGCCTGAAAAAGTGGAAGGCCACGGCGGCCGAGCGGGAGGATGAGGAACTGGCGCAGGAAATCAGCGAGCAGCACCAGGAGCGTCTTTCTCCGTTTCGCTTCTCGCTGTGCAACATCGCACTTGGCGAGCCGATTGAATTCTGCTATGCTGGCAACGAACATTCCGGCACAATTTGCACCGTCCATGATGACAAGCATGTTGTCTACAACGGCGAAGCGTGGTCGCTTACGGCCTTGGCAAAGAGTTTTCTCGATACCAACAACTCAATTGCCGGTCCGATGTATTTCAAGTACAAAGGCGAGTGGCTGAACGATCTCCGGCACCGCCTCAACGGATAATAATATAGGAATATTCCGCGATGAGAAAATGTTTCCCAGAAGCATCAGAATGATGCAAGGAGAAAGCAAAATGGAGAATTTGGATAAGCTTGTCAATGAGCTGCGAAAACTGCCGAACGAAACACAATGGCTGGAATTCAAGCATAATAACTACGACCCTGATATGATTGGGGAGGATATCAGCGCCCTTGCCAACAGTGCAGCGCTGTATGATAAGAGCTGCGCTTATATGATCTGGGGTGTTGACGATGCTACCCATGATATTATTGGCACAAATCATAATTTGCAGACACTGAAAGTCGGTCAACAGGAACTGGAAAGTTGGCTGCGCAATTTACTGTCCCCCAATGCCGATTTTGATTTTTATACAGTGCCGATGAATGCTAAAAACATAGGTGTGCTCATAATATACAGAGCGGCTAATCAACCAGTCATGTTTAAGAAAGCCGACTATATCCGCGTTGGGAGCTACACAAAAAAGTTGAACGAATATCCTGCCATGCAAGCCCAGTTGTGGGATCGCATCCGCAACACCAGATTTGAGGAACGCTACACCAAGCAGGACTTGGAGCTTGTCGAAGCTCTTCGTCTGCTGGATTATGCAGTGTATTTCGACATCTTAGGTACGCCGCAACCGTCTGATAACACCGGCATAGCTCACTACATGCTGGAGGAAGGCATCCTTGCCCAACAGGACAATGGGCTCTATGCCATTACAAATCTCGGTGCAATCCTTTTAGCAAAACGACTTTCGGACTTTCCGCGTATTTCGCGAAAAGCAATCCGCGTTGTACAGTATAACGGCAACAACCGTCTCGATATGCTGAAAGAGGATGTAGGCGGAAAAGGCTATGTTGTAGGCTTCGAGGGGCTTATTAAGTTTATTGAGGCACTTATTCCTACGCAGGAACTTATTTCCGGCGCTCTACGCGAAAAGAAAAGTGCTTATCCGATTCTGGCCATCAGAGAAGTTGTTGCCAACGCCTTGATTCATCAGGATTTTTCTATCACAGGCACTGGTCCGGTGGTAGAGGTCTTTGACAATCGTATTGAGATTACCAACTCCGGTATGCCGCTCGTTGATATACGGAGAATCATCGACAACCCTCCAAAATCAAGAAATGAGAAGTTAGCGGAACTGATGCGCCGATTAAGAATGTGCGAGGAATTGGGAACCGGCTGGGACAAAATAGTGATCTCCTGTGAATTACTGCAATTACCTGCCCCGAAGATCGAACTGTATGAGGACAGCACTCGTGTCACCTTGTTCTCTGAGATGCCGTTCTCCAACCTCTCTATGGAGGATAAACTGTGGGCTTGTTATCTGCACGCCTGCATCAAACACGTTCAGGGTGAACAGCTGACAAACAGCTCTCTGCGCGAACGATTTGGATTGAAAGATTCTTCCTCCGGCAGCATCTCCCGGCTGATAAAAGAAGCGGTCGGGTTAAATCTGATTAAACCTTTAGACCCTGATACTGCGCCGCGTTACATGAAATACATTCCCGTTTGGGCGTAGATTAACTTGCCGGTAACTTGCTGGCAACAAGACCGCAGTGCATTTTAGAACCTTATTAACGCAAAATATAGGAGAAGATTATAGATAAATCGCAATATATAGACTATTTTAACTTGTTGGTAACTTGCTGACGACAAAATGTAGATGGCACGCTTCACAACAACAACTATAGAATAAAGACAAAGCAAAAGGACTTGCCATCTGCTATAAACAGACTACAAGCCCTTTCGGTTGATTAAAAAGCACAGCGAAATAATACATCTTTCATATGTTGTGAATCGCACAGCTTATCATTGGTTATTTTGATTGCGTCTATTTGAATTAAGTCGCATTTAATAAAACGAGAACAGATAAAGCGCGTTTATACAAACATTCTTAAAAGGCGGCTTTCGCATAAGTCTCACATTATTTGAAAAAGTATATGAAGCGATAGAAGTGCGCTACTCAAAAACATTAGTCCACAAATATAACTAGCTATTCTCGGTTTGAATAATCTTCCGAATTTTATCTCCTTATCATCTAAGGATAACCGACCATAGCCTTCTGGAAGCATGTCCAATAAGCGTATGTATGATTTACTGACCGCTTCTAATCTCTTTGCATATCCGAATGACACATAAATGAACCCAATAGACAGAAAAAAGGAAATAATCGGAAATGCCATCAAGGGGAAATCTGGAACGCTAATATGTAAGTAGGATGCAACATTCGGCAAAAAAAGAACTATTATCACGACATAAAAGAATTTAAAGACCTGTTTCCACAACAGAGAATCTCGATGTTCCCATTCTGATAAAAACATCTTTTGAAGTTCAATAATTCTATCAGGAGTCATTTCATCATCGGATATGCGGTTTTCTATCGACGAAACCACACTGTCCAAACTATTTTTATTTTTCTTCATTTTTCAATCCCCTTTTCAAAAACAATATAGGAAATTATACCATTTTTTGTCGTAATTGCAACATAAACAAAGTCGCATAGGTAATATGCCGCAACGCTATCTGTTATTATGAACTATTTTTCCCAGACATCAGATGATTCGGGACACCGATCCTTTCAAGTAATTGGCAAAACAGCATGGCCGCAAGGCCCCCCCTGCCGCCATGCTATTGGCGTTGCGTTTGTCAGTTGTATATCAGTTCTGCAAATACTATCTCCTCTGCGCTGGCTCGGACATTGTTCATCTCCCCGACCCAGCGCGTAGGGTTATCGACTTTGAGCTGTTCCGTGATGCCACGAGCAGCGGCCATCTGATTTATCAATCGTTCAAACATCTCGGATGCCTCACGATCACGCTCCTCCAATTTGGCATTCAGCGTCCCGGACAGGAGCCAGCCGGTATAAATACCCTTATGATGCTCGCGCATATAGCGCTGATACCGCTGTCCCCATACACCGATCTTCGGTGGCTCCGGCGCAGTGAGATTCGGCAGGTAATAGTCTCCATGCTTGGTATAGGTCAGTTTCATAATGCAGCCTCCTTAATGATTTGTGATCTCATTGTAGCGGCTATCTGCGCTTATGTCGAATGTGCGGATCGGGAATATGTCTGTTCTCTGCTGCCGAATCCCTTATGACTACTCGGACCACCAAAAAATCCTGTATTCTCAACGGATACAGGGTTTTTTCTTTTCTCGTGTTTTGCTGTTTTTGGAAAAGTGTCAACAAATTTCCATTCGCTCTCTCAAAGCAAGGCGGCTGCAAAGTATGCCTTGTAACCGTGCCCTCGCATTTGCAACCATAGGAGGAAATTCTATCAATATATGATGTCCTTTTCAAAAAGGGGGCAGCCGACAGGCTGCCCCCTTTGGGGTACAGGTAAGATACTCCGCCGAGGAAGATTCAGTGTTTTCTGCGTTCCTTGTAAGACAACGGGGGCGCGGCGGGGATGATCTCGAATTCATAGCCGTCCGGATCGCGGATGAAATACACCGGCACGGCGGGGTCGTCATGGCAGATGCAGCCCATTTCGGTGTGCAGGGCTTTGGCGGCATCGATGTCCGCAACGGCAAAGGCGGTGTGGAAGTGACTGTCGCCCGGGTCGTAGGGCTCGGTGCGTCCGGCGAGACAGGCGATCTCCAGCTCGTGCGCGGAAACGCCGTCGGAGAGAAAGGCCAGCTCCACGTCCCGATCCTCCGGATACATCCAGCGGATAGGCTCCAGTCCGAGGGCTTTTTTGTAAAAGGCGAGCGCGCGCTCCATATCGAGAACATAGAGGCAGTTATGCGAAAACCGAAATTTCATGGCAGACTCCTTTCGCATACAAATTACCGCAAAACAGCCGATTTGGCAAGAGTGACCGAGTCTTTGGAGAAAAGCGTTCCGCTTGGCGTATATTTTTTTGATTTGTGTCTTTTCGGTTGGGGTTCTTTTGTGTTAAACTATTGATAAGCAAACGGAGCGCCGCTCCCATTCGAGGATGACAGGAGAAAACATTATGCTGAAAAACGACCTCTATCCCCATGTGTTTCAGCCGCTCAGGATTCGCGGGCTGACCTTAAAAAACCGTCTTGAATACTCTCCCACCGTGGTGCTGAAATGCTCGCCGGAGGGCGACGTGACGCAGGAGATGCTCGACTATGTCGCGTGGCAGGCGGACATCGGTGTCGGCTATCTCACCATCGGCAACACCCCCGTCGTCCACTCCGATTCCTCCGCGTGGACCTGCGAGCTGAACGTCACCGAGGATCGCTGCATCCACGGCATCGAGCAGATGGTGCGTACGGCACGGGAGCACGGCGCGGAGATGAGCATCGAGCTCGCCCACGCGGGACGCGGCTCGAGCCACGACCCCAAAGTGCCCGCACTGGCTCCCTCGGATGTGCCGCTCAACGGCGGTCCGCTCGGCTATATCAAGCCCATGAACCGCGCCGACATGGACTACATACGCGATCAGTTCGTGAGCTGTGCTGTCCGCTGCCAAAACGCGGGGCTGCGCATCCTCATGATCCACTGCGCGCATAACAACCTCCTGGCGCAGTTCATCTCCCCCGCCTCCAACCACCGCACCGATGAATACGGCGGCAGCCTTGAAAACCGTATGCGCTTCCCGCTCGAAGTCCTCAAGGCCGTGCGCGAGGCGGTGCCCGACATGGTCATCGAATGCCGCGTGTCCGCACAGGAGGACACCCCCGACGGCCTGCAGCTCGAAGAGAGCCTGCAATTCATGGAAAAGGCGCAGGAGTTCGTGGACATCATCCATGTCTCCCGCGGCAATATCTTCTTCAACTACGGCTCGACCTTCACCATCCCCACCTATTTCAAGGGCCGTCAGCTCAACGTCGCCTTTGCCGCAGAGGCGAAGAAGCGTCTGCACGTTCCCGTCGCCGTCGTCGGCAACATCACAAGCCTCGCGGAAGCCGAGGAGATCATCGCTTCCGGCAAGGCGGACATCGTGGTCATGGCGAAAGCGTACATGGCGGATAACGATCTTATCCATAAGTCCGTGCGCGGTCACGCGGAGGATGTGCGCCCCTGCACGCGCTGCGACTGGTGCGGCAACGCCAATAACTTCGGCACCTCCATGCGCTGCGCCATCAACCCCATGCTCGGCAAGAACATCGACCTTGCGAGCCTCGCCAAGAGCAAAAAGCGCGTTATGGTCATCGGCGGCGGCCCCGCCGGTATGACGGCAACGCAGACGCTCGCCAAGATGGGGCATGACGTGACGCTGTACGAAAAGTCCGATTCACTAGGCGGTCTGCTCAAGGTCGCCACCGCCGCGCCGTTCAAGGAGTATATGCGGCTCTATCTGCAATGGACGGTCCGCGAAACCGAGCGCTGCGGCGCGAAGATCGTCTACAACACCGAGGTCACGCCCAAGATGGTGGATGAGCTCGACCCCGATGCCGTAATTGTGTCCACCGGCTCGAAGTTTGCGCATCCGCCCATCAAGGGCATCGACGGCGAAAAGGTCGTGCCCGTGGCGGACGTGGAGTTCCACACGAAGCCCGTCGGGCAGAAGGTCGTTGTCTGCGGCGGCGGCATCGTGGGGCTCGAATGTGCCGTGATGCTGGGAATGGAGGGCAAGGACGTGACCGTCATCGACATGATCCCGCTTGAAAAGTGGGCGGCGGAGATGCCCGTGTTCAACCACATCGAGCTCAATTATCAGCTCGACAAATACGGCGTGAAGCGCTTCGGCTCGGAGCGTATTACGGAGTTTGCCGACGACGGTGTCCACACCGCCTCCGGCGCGGTCTACGCGGGCGATACCTACGTCCTCGCGCTGGGGGTTGTGCCCGAGCGCGGACTCGCGGACGCGCTGCTGGCGAAGTATCCCGAGGGCGTTTACGTTGTGGGCGACTGCGTCAAATCGGCACGTATGCTCGGCGATGCCAACAATGAGGCCTTCGCCGCCGCCATTTCCATTCGATAAAGAAATTTGAATAGCTTGGGAGGAATCAATATGGAATTTCAGGATAAAGTTGTCATCGTCACCGGTGCCGCCACCGGCATGGGACGGGATGCCGCCATCGCCTTCGGCGCGCAGGGTGCCAAGGTCGTCTGCGTCACGGGACACAACATCGCCGGTGCGGAGGACACCGCCCGCATCATCCGTGAGGCGGGCGGCGAGGCCGTCGCCGTGCCGTGCGACGTGTCGGACGAGGCGCAGGTCAAGGCCATGGTGGAGAAAACCGTGGAGACCTACGGGCGCATCGACTGCGCGTTCAACAACGCCGGTGTCGGCCCCGACGGCGTTCGCATCGGCTTCTATCCGCTGACGGAACTGCCCGTCGAGATCTGGGACAAGACCATGGCGGTCAACGCCCGCGGCTGCTTCCTCTGCATGAAATATGAGATCCCCGTGATGCTGAAAAACGGCGGCGGCGCCATCGTGAACACGGCCTCCGTCGGCGGTTTGCGCATGGCACCGGGCTTCGGGGCCTACGGCCCGAGCAAGGCGGCGATCATCGCCGTCACGCGCACGGCGGCGCTCGAGCACGCCCGCGACGGCATTCGCGTCAACGCCGTCTGCCCCGGCCCGACCCTCGGCACGGAGCTGATGAAAAACTCCATGGCAACGAGCTCCGCCGCTGCCGGCGGCGAGGACAAGGCACCCCCTATCCCCATGGGCAAGATGGGGCAGGTGGACGACATCACCAATGCCGTGCTTTGGCTCTGCTCGGAGCAGTCCGGTCATATCACGGGTCACGCGCTGTCCGTGGACGGCGGCATGGCGGACATCGGGTGATACCGCATACCATCAAAAATGTACACCAAAAAAGAGGCAACCAAAGGTTGCCTCTTTTTTGGTACAGGTAAGGGGACTTGAACCCCTATGCCTCGCGGCACCGGAACCTAAATCCGGCGTGTCTGCCAATTCCACCATACCTGCCTATTGACTGTATTATAACGGAAGTTGACAAAGCTTTCAAGGCGCGATATGATAAAAATTACGGTTTATTATCTATAGAAGTATATATTTCTCTTTGACCGCAGGTGAAAGCATGAAACATAAAAACGAAGCCGCGATCATCGGCGCAGCCATCGGCTGGGGCGTGATTGGTCTTTTCACGCGCAATCTCAGCGCCGCAGGTGTCAGCTCCGGCGGCGTTCTCGTCATCCGCGCCGTGGGCATCACGCTCTTTTTTGCGCTGTGTCTGCTTCTGAAGGGCCCCCGCTTTTTCCGCATCCGGCTGCGGGATCTCGGCCTGTTCATCGCCTTTGGTGCCGTCACCCTCTTTTTCACCTACTGCTACTACGGCGCGATCGAGCGCGTCAGTATGTCGGTGGCGTGCACACTGATGTTCTCCGCGCCGGTATTCGTGACGCTGCTGAGCATCCCCATCTTTCATGAAAAATTCGAATGGCGCAAGATCATTGCGCTGATACTGGCGATGGGCGGCGTGGTGCTGGTGTCCGGTATGCTGGACGGCGGCGTGACCTTCAACGCCTCCGGTGCCCTTCTCGGGCTTCTCTCCGGCATCGGCTACGCCGTATATAACATCTTTTCCAAAATGCTCAGTCAGCGCGGCTATAACGTCTGGCAGCTCAACTTCTACGGCTGGAGCATCTGCGCCGTAGGTGGTCTGCTCATCTGGGGCATCGCGCCCGCCGCAGCAGGTGTGCAGGATTGGGAGGGGCTCGGTCTGTGCGCCGGCATGGTGCTGATCTCCGGTTTTCTCCCCGCGCTCCTGTACAACTGGGCGCTGGCACAGACCGATGCCAGCCGCGCCTCCATGATGGGGACGCTCGAGCCCGTCGTGGCGACGATCGCGGGCGCTCTTGTCTTTCACGAATCCATCACGCTGTCCGGTCTGTTCGGCATTGCGCTCGTGCTGGATGCCGTGATTCTTCTGAACATTAAGCTCCCGAAAAAAAACTGACGCTTCGGCGTAATAATAAAGTGAGGGTATTTTATGGAAAACATTAAGCTGCTTGCCGACATCTTTGATAAGCTGACCCCCGAGCAGGAGCAGCACCTCGCGCTGCGCTGCGGCGGTCGGGAATGCACCTACGGCGAGATGGCCAAAGCCATCGACCTGCTGGCGGGCGAGCTGATCGAGCGCGGCATCAAGCCCGGCGAACACGTAGCTCTGTGGTCTTTCAACAGCCTGCAATGGGTCATCTCCTACATGGCGATCATCAAGATCGGTGCCGTCGCCATCATGCCCAACTACAGCCTCCCCGCCGAGGATGTCAAGGGTCTGCTGGAGCGTGCCGATGTGGTCGCCATACTCTACGGCGACTGCGTGGCGGTCTCGAAGGATGCCGAAGCCGCCGAAAAGATCGCCAAGGAGCTGAAGTTCCGTTTCGCGCTTGATCTGCGTCTGGCAGAAAACGACACGCTGACGCGGCTTGATGCCGAGCCGAAGTACCTGAACGAGATCCGCACCCGCGTGGCGGCGGACGAGCCCGGACGCTCCGCTTTCGTCATCTTCACCACCGGTACCACCTCCGCCCCCAAGGCCGTGCTGCTGCACCAGAAGGGCATCATCACCAATGCCCGCGACCTCGCCAACCGTGTGAAAGAAGCCACCAGCGATTCGATCTGCATCGGTCTGCCCACCTTCCACGTGTTCGGTCTGCAATGGCTCATCACCTACCTCATCCAGCACAAGACCATCTATCTGCAGGCGCGCGTCGGCGCAGACGGCATGATCGCGGACATCTCCACCTACAATATCCACGATGTCGCCACCGTCGGCACCATCTACACCCAGCTGACGGAGCACAAGGATTTTTACAAAATTCAGGACATCGTCCACTTCATGCAGGTCGGCGGCGGACGCATCACCCCCATCCAGTTCATGAAGCTGGAGACGGCGTTCACGAACGCCAAGCTCTGCAACGGTCTCGGCATGACCGAGTCCCACGGCGGCACCACGCAGCCCATCCCCTCCCAGAGCATCGAGACCCGCGCCCACACGCTCGGTCCCTTCACCTCCTCGCTCGAGGTCAAGATCGCCGATGCCGACGGCAAGCCCGTGCCGCAGGGGCAGATCGGCGAGATCCTGCTCCGCGGCGACACCGTCATGAACGGCTACTACGGTCTGCCCAAGGAGAAGCAGGGCTTTGACGACGAGGGCTGGTATCACGCCGGCGACCTCGGCTATCTCGACGAAAACGGCGACCTGCATCTGTCCGGCCGCTCCAAGGATATCATCATCCGCAACGGCGAAAACATCACCCCGCTCGACATCGAGACCGCCATCGTGGAGGTCGGCGGTGTCAAGGATACCAAGATCTACGGTGCACCGCACCCCATCTTCGGCGAATCGGTGGAATGCTGCATCATTCCGGAAAACGGCACGGAGTTCGACGAGGATGCCATGCGCACCGCACTCAAGCAGAAGCTCGCGGCGTATAAGATCCCCGCCCACTTCTTTATCTACGACGAATTCCCCCTCATGTCCAACGGCAAGCTCGATGCCCGCGGGCTCAAAGTGGATATGCTCGCGAAGCTGGACGCGGTCTACGTCGATCAGGAGCTCCAGCAGGGCATTCTCGTGTCCTCCACCGTCATCAAAAACACCTCCTACAATGTCGTGCCCGTGTCCGCCATGATCCAGGCGATGGCGGAGAGCGTCGGCTTCACCGTCTCCCGCGCGAAGCAGATCTGCCTCGCCGTCGAGGAGATGCTGTATGAGCGCATCATCAATGCCTACGAGGCCGTGGGCGACATCACCGTGCGCGTGATCTTCATGCGCGACTGGATGCGTATCGAGTTCAGCGACAGCGGCGAGCGCTACTACATCGAAAAGAACAAGGCGACCAGCTACAGCGCCAGGATCATCCTCAAGGTCGTGGACAACTTCACCACCCTCATCGACGACAACGGTATGCCCTTCTACGCGCTGGACTTCCTCTACAATTCCGAGTTCGACATCAAGGAATACATTCTGAAGCACGGCCGCTGAGCCGAACGCTTTTCATCGGAGGCATCCCATGTATAACGATCTGTTCACCATTTTCGGCGTGACCATCCACGGCTACGGTCTCGCCATTGCCGTCGGCTTTCTCATTGCCGTTTTCCTCTCCTCCTACCGCGCCAAGCGCCTCGGACTGGATGATGACGCGGTGATGAGCCTGGCACTGATCGCCATTATCTCCGGCTTCATCGGCGCGAAGCTCCTGTATGTCATTGTGCACAACAGGGAATTTTTCGCCGACCCCCTCGGCACCATCGGCAGCGAAGGCTTCGTCGCCTACGGCGGCATTATCGTCGGGGCGCTCGGCGTGTGGTGGTACTGCCGCCGCAAGAAGCTCGACTTCCTCGCCTACTTCGACCTGCTCATGCCGGAGGTGGCGATCGCGCAGGGCTTCGGGCGCATCGGCTGCTTCCTCGCGGGCTGCTGCTACGGCCGCCCGTGGGACGGGCCTCTGGCGGTGGTGTTCCCCGCAAACTGCGGCGCTCCGGCGGGTATTCCGCTGTTTCCGGCGCAGCTTTTCTCCGCCGGCGGCGACATCCTCATCGGCATCGTGCTGCTGGCGCTGCATAAAAAGCTCCGTCACCGCGGCACCGTGGGCGCGATGTATCTGCTGCTCTACGGCGTGGGACGCTTCATCATCGAGTTCTTCCGCTCCGATCCGCGCGGCAATGTGGCTTTCCTGTCCACCTCCCAGTTCATCTCCGTCTTCATCGTGATCATCGCCGTCGTGATGCTGGTCAAATGGCGCAAAAACGACGAACGTATGGATGCGCCGCTGCCCGAGACAGCAGAGGACGAAGTGTCCGAGGAATAAACCCATACCTTATTGGCGCCCCTGGGGGGAGCTGTCGCCGCAGGCGACTGAGGGGGTAACCCCCACCGGCTTCGCTTCGCTCAGCCACCTCCCCCAAGGGAGGCAAATAGGAACCTATAGCAATACCCGCTCCGAACGAATTCGGAGCGGGTATTTTTATATGGTATGCTTTTACTTTTTGAAGCTGTCCTTGAGCGCCACGGCGCGGTTAAAGACGAGGTGGTCGGGCGCAGAGTCCTTGTTGTCCACGGCGAAATAGCCCAGACGCATGAACTGGAAGCTCTCGGGGGCTTTCGCGTCGGCGAGCGCCTTTTCGAGCTTGCAGCCCGTCAGCACCTCGAGAGAGTCGGGGTTGAGACAGGTGATGAAGTCCTCCGCCGCGTCCGGCTCGGGGTCGGAAAAGAGGTAATCGTACACGCGCACCTCGGCATCCACGCAGTCATCGGCGTTGACCCAGTGCAGCGTCGCGCCCTTGATCTTGCGTCCGTCGGCGGGATCGCCGCCGCGGGAATCGGGGTCGTACTCCGCCAAAACCTCGGTGACATGGCCCTCGGCATCGGTGTTGAAGCCGACGCATTTGACAACGTAGGTGCCCTTGAGACGGCACTCTGGGCCGTTCGGCGTGAGCCTCTTATACTTCGGCACGGGCTCGGCCATGAAGTCGTCCGCCTCGATCCAGAGATTCCGCCCGAAGGTGACGCTGTGCGTGCCGGCTTCCGGCTCATTGGGGTTGTTCTCCAGCTCAAAGGTCTCCGTCTGCCCCTCGGGATAGTTCACGACCGTGAGCTTCAGGGGGTGCAGCACCGCCATGCGGCGCGGGGCTTTAAGATTCAGCTCATCGCGCAGGCAGGATTCGAGCAGCGAGTAATCCACGGTGGAATTGACCTTGGACACGCCGATGCGCTCGATGAAGCTGCGGACGGCGGTGGGGGTGTAGCCGGGGCGGCGCAGACCGCACAGCGTCGGCATACGGGGGTCGTCCCAGCCGGAAACGTGTCCCTCCTCCACCAGACGGCGGAGCTTGCGCTTGGACATGACTGTGTAGTTAATGCCGAGACGCGCAAACTCGATCTGGCGGGGCTTCGACGGCACGTCGGTGTGCTCGATGACCCAGTTATACAGCGGGCGGTGATCCTCATACTCCAGCGAGCAGAGGGAGTGCGTGATACCCTCGAGCGCATCCTGAATGGGGTGGGCGAAGTCGTACATGGGGAACACGCACCATTTCGTCCCTTGCCGGTGATGCTCGATGTAGCGGATGCGGTACAGCACGGGGTCGCGCATATTGAAGTTGCCGCTTTCAAGGTCGATCTTGGCGCGGAGGGTATATTTGCCCTCGGGGAACTCGCCGTCGCGCATACGGTGGAACAGGTCAAGGCTCTCCTCGATGGGGCGGTCACGCCACGGGGAACGCGCGGGATGCGCGGTATCGCCGCGGTATTCGCGGAACTGCTCCGGTGTCAGCTCGCAGACGTAGGCCAGACCTTTTTTGATCAGTCCCTCCGCCAACTCGTAGGTTTTTTCAAAGTAGTCGCTGCCGTAGAAGAAGCGGTCGCCCCAGTCGAAGCCCAGCCAGTGGATATCCTCCTGGATCGCCTCGACGTATTCGGTGTCCTCCTTGGCGGGGTTGGTATCGTCCATGCGGAGGTTGGTGATGCCGCCGAAGCGCTCGGCGGTGCCGAAGTCGATGCACAGCGCCTTGCAGTGACCTATGTGGAGATAGCCGTTGGGCTCGGGCGGGAATCGGGTATGCACCTGCATCCCCTCGCAGCGTCCGCCCGCGGCCATATCCTCAGCCACGAAATCCACGATAAAGTTTCTGTTTTCATCCATGTCCTGATTCCTCACTCATGCGCGCGGCGCAAAGGGCTTATCAGCCCTGTGCGTCGTTGGCGGTAAAGTTGACCTTGATCTTGTAGTAGCAGCCGATGTCCTGACTCCAGTCGTCCAGCAGCTTCACGGCAATGTAGTAGGTGCCGGCTTTGACATCCGCCGTGGCGACCTGGCAGGAGAAGCCGTCCACCTCGTCGGTCTTAAAGAAGCCGATGGACTCGCCGCTGTCGTTGGCGAGGTGATCCATATCCTCGTTCATCACGAGCGTGGGATCAAGCTGCTTGACATCCTGCGCATAGCAGGGCTGGGCAATGACCTCGATCTTGCCGTCGCTCTCGAGGGTGAAGCTGAACACATCGAGGGTATCTTCGATGTCCTGCTTGGCGGATTTTTCGCGTCCGTCCTCGGTCAGCTCGCCTTCCTCGCCCTTGTATTCGTTGCCTTCCTCATTGACGTAAGCGCCGGTCCAGTAGCCGAGCTGGAGCGCAGTGGCTTCGGCGACGGAGTTGTTGGGCTCGCTCTCCACGAAGCTGGACTGTGCATAGACCTTCTCGCCGGCATCGCCGGTCACGACCTGCGTGCCGTCGCCCGTCTGCGCCGCGCCGACCGCCTTGCGGAAGTCGTCAAGGCTCATGGTCTGGGAGAGATCCTGCGCCGCAATGGTCGCAGCGCGGACGGCATAACTCTGACCGTCGTCGGCAATATTGGTCGTGCATACGCCGAGAAGTTCGCCGTACACATTCACCAGCGGGCCGCCCGCCACGGCGGAGTCGAGATAGGCGCTGGTCTGCACGCAGCCGATGCCGCCCACATCCACGCCGTCGGCGACCAGCGTGCCCTGCGAAACGGCGTTATTGATGCCGAGCGCAAAGACCATCTCATTGGTCTCGGTCTCCCACTTGCTCTCCTTGAGGTCGGGGGCGTTCTGCTTGCTGCACGCGAGCACTGCCAGATTCATGGTCTCGTCGTAGAAATGCACGCCCTGCACCTCGTACACACCGCCGTCGTACACGACGATGTCCGCGCGGAAAGCACCGCGCAGTGTGTCGAGGCTTGTGACCACGCCGCCGGGCAGGAAGAAGCCCGTGCCGCGGTTTTTCTCCGCTCCGTTCATGTCATAGGTAACGACCTGCACGAGGCTCTCGCGCAGAGCATCCTGAATGTCGTCCGCCGTATAGACAGGGCGGGCGGCTTTCGCCTCCGCCTCCGCCGCCGCGGCAGCCGCCACGGGGTCAAAGGTCTCGCTCAGAGTGGCGGTGGGCATGGGTGCCGAAGCACCGAGGATCTCGTCCGCCAGATCGTTGAATACCGAGCAGCCGGAAAACGCGGTCATCAGCACCGCCGCCGCCAGCAAAATCGGAAGAATACGTTTTTTCATAAGGTACCTCCTGTGTATCTTCAAGCTACAGATTTGTGTATCCAAATTGTTTCATTTGTAAACTTTGTTTATTATACTACCGTTTTTTCGTGTTTACAATACCTAATTTTCGTAATATAATATCTAATTAGTGAAAAAATAGTGTGGAGGAGGTGTGTCATGCTTTACGATTTGTTCATTCTGGGCGGCGGTCCTGCGGGGATCTCCGCGGCGCTGACCGCTAAGGCTCGTGGGCTGGACACGCTCGTCCTCACCCGCCCGCCCGACAAGTCAAGGCTGGCCAAAGCGCCCCGCATCGACAACTATCCCGGCTTCACCGGCATCAGCGGCAAGAGCTTCCTCGACCGCGTCTATGCCGCCGCCGCGGAGCAGGGCATCGTCCCGCTCGTCGGCACGGCCAACGGCATCATGCCGCTCGGCGACCGCTTCATGGTCTCCGCCGGTGCGGATGTTTATGAGGCAAAAAGCTTGATTTTAGCGACGGGACTTGCCCCGCAGCGTCTTTTTGATGGCGAATCGGACTATCTCGGGCGGGGCGTGAGCTACTGCGCCACCTGCGACGGGATGCTCTACAGGGGGCGGAAGGTGGCCGTTATCGGCCTCGCGGACGACGCGGAGGAAGAAGCGCAGTTCCTCCGTCAGATCGGCTGCGAGGCGGAATACTTTGACCGCAAACGCGCTTCGCGTTTTGTCATCAAAGGCACAGATCATGTGACTGCGCTGGAGGCGGACGGCATTGACTATCCCGCCGAAGCGGTGTTCATCCTCCGCGACGCGGTGAAGCCGGACACGCTTCTCCCGGGGCTCGAAACGGACGGCGCGCATATCCGCACGGACACGTCCATGGCGACGAATATTTCCGGCGTTTTTGCCGCCGGAGACTGCACCGGCACCCCCTATCAAATCACCCGCGCCGTCGGGCAGGGCACGGTCGCCACGCTGTCGGCCTCGCAATACCTCAACGAAAGGAACACGAAATAATGGCAGTTTTGGAACTGACAAAGGAAAACTTTGAATCCGCCGTCGCGGGGAACGCACTGGTGGATTTCTGGGCTGCGTGGTGCGGCCCCTGCCGTATGCAGAGCCCCGTGGTGGACGCTTTTGCCGAAACGCATCCGGAGATCACCGTCGGCAAGGTGAATGTGGACGAGCAGCCGGAGCTGGCCATGCGCTTCGGTGTCATGTCCATCCCCACGCTGATCGCCTTCAAAAACGGACAGGCTGCGGCGACGCAAATCGGCCTTGCACCCATGGATAAACTGGAGGATATGACAAAATGAACGAGATTTCCAAACAATACGACCCCAAACAGGTCGAGTCCCGCATCTACAAAACCTGGATGGACGGCGGCTACTTCCACGCCGAGCGCGACGCGAAGAAAAAGCCCTTCACCATCGTCATCCCGCCCCCCAACGTCACCGGCCAGCTCCATCTGGGACACGCCTTTGACGAGACCATTCAGGACACCCTCATCCGCTACAAGCGCATGAAGGGCTACTCCGCCCTGTGGCTGCCCGGCTATGACCATGCCGGCATCGCCACGCAGATCAAGGTCGAGGAGCAGCTCCGCAACGAGGAACACCTCACCCGCTTCGACCTCGGGCGCGACAAATTCCTCGAGCGCGTCTGGGACTGGAAAAACAAATACGGCGACCGCATCGTGACCCAGCTCAAGACCCTCGGCTCGTCCTGCGACTGGGAGCGTCAGCGCTTCACGATGGACGACGGTTGCTCCAAGGCCGTGCGCGAGGTGTTCTGCTCGCTGTACGAAAAGGGACTTATCTATAAGGGAAAGCGCATCATCAACTGGTGCCCGCACTGCACCACCGCTCTGTCCGACGCGGAGGTCGAATACGAGGAAAAGAACGGCCATTTCTGGCACATCAACTACCCCCTGACGGACGGAAGCGGCTTCCTGGAGATCGCCACCACCCGTCCCGAGACCATGCTGGGCGATGCGGCTGTCGCCGTCAACCCCGAGGACCCGCGCTATAAGCATCTCATCGGCAAGACCCTGACCCTGCCGCTGGTGGGACGCGAGATCCCCGTCGTGGGCGACGAGCACGCCGACATGGAATTCGGCAGCGGCTGCGTCAAGATCACCCCCTGCCACGCCCCCAACGACTTCGAGGTCGGTCTGCGTCACGACCTGCCCCAGTATCTCATGCTGGACGGCGAGGGCAAGGTGACGGGCGGCTACAAGTGGGACGGCATGGACCGCTACGAAGCCCGCAAAGCCATCGTCGCGGAGCTGGGGGAGCAGGGCTATCTCGCTTCCATCGAGCCGTGCGTACATAACGTCGGCACCTGCTACCGCTGCCACAACGACGTGGGGCCGCTGGCGAGCGATCAGTGGTTCGTGAAGATGGAGCCTCTGGCGAAGGAGGCCATCCGCGTCGTCGAGGACGGCACGGTCAAATTCGTCCCCGACCGCTTCTCCAAAACCTATCTCAACTGGATGAACAACGTCCGCGACTGGTGCATCTCCCGCCAGCTCTGGTGGGGTCACCAGATCCCTGCGTGGTACTGCTCCGACTGCGGTCATGTGACCGTCAGCCGCGAGGATGCCTGCTGCTGCGAAGCCTGCGGCTCGAAGAACATCGAGCGCGATCCCGACGTTCTGGACACCTGGTTTTCCTCTGCGCTCTGGCCCTTCTCCACGCTCGGCTGGCCGGACACCGATGCCGAGGACTTTAAGTATTTCTTCCCCACCGACGTTCTCGTCACCGGCTACGACATCATCTTCTTCTGGGTCGCCCGCATGATCTTCTCCAGCATGGAGCACACGGGGCGCGAGCCCTTCCACACCGTGCTCATCCACGGTCTCATCCGCGACCCGCAGGGCAAGAAGATGTCCAAATCCGCCGGCAACGGCGTCGATCCGCTCGACATGATCGACCGCTTCGGCGCGGACGCGCTGCGCTTCAACATCATCACGGGCAACTCCCCCGGAAACGACACCCGCTTCTATGTCGAGCGCTGCGAGGCGATGCGGAACTTCGCCAACAAGCTCTGGAACGCCGCCCGCTACGTCATGATGAACCTCACCGTGACGGAAAACCGTCTGCCCGACGAGCTGAAGCTCGAGGACAAATGGATTCTCTCGAAGCTCAACGATCTCATCAAAGAGGTCAACGACAACTTCGATAAATACGAGCTCGGCATGGCGGCAACGAAGATCTACGACTTCATCTGGGACAGCTTCTGCGACTGGTACATCGAGATCACAAAGCCCCGTCTGCGCGAGGGCGATCAGGACGCGCAGTACGTGCTTTTGTACGTGCTGACGGACATTCTCAAGCTCCTGCACCCCTTCATGCCCTTCATCACCGAGGAGCTCTACGGCGCGATCCCCCACGAGGGCGATATGCTCATCGTGGCGCAGTACCCCGAGTACGACCCCGCGCTGAGTTTCCCCGCGGAGGAGGCGGACTTTGAGTCCATCATGACCGCCGTCAAGGCCGTGCGCTCCCGCCGCAGCGAGATGAACGTGCCCGCAAACAAGCGTCCGCAGCTCATCATCGCCACCGCAAAGCCCGAGGTCTTTGCCAAGGGTCAGGTGTATCTGTCCAACCTCGCCTACGCCGGCAGCGTGACCGTCACCACCGAGGCTCCCGCCGATACCGCCGGTATGGTCGGCGTTGTGACCGAGGACGCGAAGATGTATATGCCGATGGCGGAGTTGGTTGATCTCGAGGCGGAAAAAGCCCGCATCGAAAAAGAGATCGCCAAGGCGAAAAAGGACATCGAGGGACAGGAAAAGAAGCTCTCGAACGAAAACTTCGTCGCCCGCGCCCCCGAGCAGGTCGTGAATGCCGAGCGCGAAAAGCTCGCCAAGGCGCAGGCTCTGCTCGTCAATCTGGAAGAAAGCCTGAAAAATCTGGGCTGACGACCGATTTCAACAAAAAGCGCATACAACAAAGATTACAATGGCACTGTGCTGAAAAGCACAGTGCCATTTGCTTTTATACGAGGTGCATACGAATGAAAGTGCTGTCAAATTACCGCGACGGGCGGCTGACGCTGTATCTGCAGGGCGAGCTCGACCACCACGAGGCGCATGAGGCGCTGCGCCGCATCTCCCGCGCACTCGACGACTATCTGCCGCGCGACTGCGTGGTGGACATGGGCGGTCTGAACTTCATGGATTCCTCCGGCATCGCGCTGGTGCTGAAGGTGAACAAGCTCATGGCGGAGACCGGCGGACGCGCCTGGGTGGAAAACGCCAAAAATCAACCGCTGAAGGTACTGGATGCCTCCGGCATCGACCGGCTTCTGCAGGTCTGTGCCGCCGCGGAGTAAAAGGAGATACATATGAAAGGACTCAACACTGTCAAGCTCGAATTTCCCGCCCGCAGCGCCAACGAGAGCTTTGCCCGCGCCGCCGCCACGGCCTTTGCCGTGCAGATGGACCCGACGCTCGAGGAGCTGGGCGACATCAAAACCGCCGTTTCCGAAGCGGTCACCAATGCCATCGTCCACGCCTATCCCGACTCGATCGGCACGGTGCAGATGCGCCTGCGGATTTTGGAGGGCAACATCCTCGAGATCAGCGTCAAGGATCACGGCTGCGGCATCCCCGATGTCAAGCGCGCCATGCAGCCGATGTACTCCACCGGCGGCGAGGAGCGCAGCGGCATGGGCTTCACCATCATGTCCAGCTTCATGGACGATCTGCGCGTCAAATCCGCGCCGGACAAGGGGACAAGCGTCACCATGACCAAGAAGCTCGCCATCAAAGTCCGTGCCTGACCCGGACAACAGCACAGCCCTGCTCCGTCGGGCGAAGGACGGCGACCGGGAGGCCGCCGGACGCATGGTGGAGGAAAACGCCGGTCTCATCTGGGCGGTGGCGCGACGTTTCTTCGGGCGCGGCTGCGACCCCGAGGACTTGTATCAGCTCGGCTGCGTGGGTTTTCTGAAAGCCATCGACGGCTTCGACGAGGAATACGGCACGCGCTTTTCGACCTACGCCGTGCCGAAAATATCGGGCGAGATCCGCCGCTTCCTGCGCGACGACGGCTCGGTCAAGGTCAGCCGCGGGCTCAAGGAGCGCTCCGTTTTCGTCCGCACGGCGGCAAACGAGCTGGAGCAGACTCTCGGGCGCACGCCGACGGTCTCGGAGCTTTCCGCACACACGGGTCTTTCGCCGGAGGACATCGCCCTGGCACAGAGCGCGGCAGAGCCGGTGGCATCCCTGCAGCAGGAGCACGGCGAGGAGGGCTTTTCGCTGGAACAGACCCTCTCCGACCCCGCGGGCGAGGAACGCTTACTGGAGCACGTCGCGCTCTCGCAGGCGATGGACAAGCTGCCCGAGCCGGAACGCATGGCGCTCGCGCTGCGCTACTGGCACGGCATGACGCAGACGGCGGCGAGCCGCGTTATGGGTGTCAGTCAGGTGCAGGTGTCGCGGCTGGAAAAGCGCGCCGTGGAGAAGCTGCGGCAGTATCTCGCCTGACAGCCATCCGGAATATAAAAAACACCGCCGACGCGTTATCCACAGGTGGATAAGGAAGTTTTTTATTGTCCTCTTTTTTCTTTTCCGCTGATGGGGTATTAGGGGGTTGCTCCTAAAAAGCAATAAACCGATAAAGTTCGGCTTTGAACGGAAAAAATATATATTTTTCCCTGCTTTAATATGGTATAAGATAAACCACCTACCAAAAGAGATGATTACTTTTTTCGGTAGGTGGTTTTTATATTTCAATAAATCAAAATTCGGTATTTAGTCTTCGCTTAAAATATCTTCCGTATTTTTTTGTTTTTCTTCTTTTGATATTATTATGATTTTTACAATATTGTATATTTGATATGGGATATATATTAATATACCCACATATACACATACAGCAAATGTTATAGGCCACAAAACGGATGCAACAATCTTAAAAGCAAATCCTCTTTTTTTAAAAAAGCCAGCCGAAAGGATAATAATGGAAACAATTGCGCTAAAACCCAAACCACCCAGGCATCCAAAACATAAAAAAGACTGAAGTTTGCTTTCGTTTATGAGCGGTTGAATACTGCCGACAAGACCGTATATAATAAACCCCGTTATTAATACGCTTAATGTGCAAACAAGGTATTCGATTCGATTTTTCTTCGTCATCGACAATTCACCTCTTAATGCCCTCTTTCGCAATTATTATTTGATCTGTATTTTTGGCAATCTGTGAATTTTGCCATACGAAATCCACATTCAAAAAACTGCCTTATGCGGCTGTACCTTTTGCATCGGCGGTTATCATTTCAATAATTACTTGTCCTGCACGGGCGCGGCGGCGGGCTGCTCCAAAAGCTCGGGATTTGTCAAAAGCTCCTTGAAGCGGTTGAACGCCAGCGCCAGATAGTGTCCGGAGGCGATGCGCTCGTCCATGACAACGCCGAGCGGCATACAGCGCACGAGCTCCACCTCGCCGTTCTTGCCGCGGTGCGGCACCTCGCGCAGATTGCCCATGGTGATGGATACGCTCGTGGTGCCGAAGTTGTAAACGTGGTGATAAATATGGTTGGTGCGGATGGAGGCGAGATTCGAGACAAGAACACTGGCGTGGAAGGGGCTGGCCTCGCAGAGCGCCTTCGGCAGCATTCCGTGCTTATCGGCAAAACGGATCACGTTGATGCCGAAGCGCATGAGGAGATTGAGCTTGCACAGTCTCGCCATCCACTTATCCAGCAGGTTTTCCTCCGTGCCGGAGGCATTTTTCTCGATATACTCGTCGATCTTTTGCTGGACATCGAAGATGGTGTCGGTCGGGTCGATATAGAGCTTGGAGAAGGTGTCGTCGTTGCCGCCGCCGGGACGCAGCACCACCAGCGACACGGTAAAGTCGTCGTGCTGATAGATGCGGCGATTGGCAATGAAGCGGTTGACGGAGGGGAACTCCGCCGCCATGTGGGCATAGGCGGTCATGAGGATCGCCATGTGGCTGATGCGCCGCCCCTCCTTGCGCTTGGCGTTCATATACGCGCGCTGGGGATCTACGGGGATATCCAGCGTGACCATGTTCATCGCGTCGTTTCGCTCGGTGAGGAAATGCGGGATGAGGTAGTACATCGGCACTTCATTTTTTACGAGAGTTCCGTCTTTTCTTCGCATGAGCTTCCTCCCAATCCAAGAGTGCAAAAACCGTAACAAAAAACTTAAATATATTTAAGCACATTTTCACCCAAATAGCAAGCCTTTTCCACAAGCAGCGCCGAAATATCCGCCGGAAGCGGCTCGCGGAAGCACAGCGGCTCCCCGCTCACGGGGTGTTCCAGCCGGATGAGCGCGGAATGGAGCGCCGGACGGGGCAGGGCTTCGCTGCCGCCGTAGACCGTGTCGCCGACGAGCGGATGACCGAGGGATGCCATGTGGACGCGGATCTGATGCGTCCGTCCCGTCCGCAGCCGCAGCCGCACAAGGCTCACGCCCCCGCCGACGGCGATACATTCATACTCGGTGACGGAGGCTTTGCCCGTTTCCGTCACGCAGCGGCGCGGGGATGCCTCCGTTTCCCGCCCGATGGGGCGGTCGATCCGGCCTGTCCCGAGAGCGAGCTCGCCCTCGCACACGGCATAATATACGCGCTCGAAGCGCTCCGTATGCAGCGCCCCGCGCAGCCGCTCATGGATGAGCCCGCACTTGGCGACGCACATCAGACCGGAGGTGCCGCGGTCGAGCCGGTTGACGGGGTGAAAGACCTGCTCCGCGCCCCAGTGATACGCCGCCCAGTTCGCCACCGTCGGACGCGCCGGCACATCCGCGCCGTGTACGGCGATCCCCGCGTCCTTGGCGAGGACGGCGAGGTATTCATCCTCCCACACGAGGCGCACGCCGGAGACATCCACCGGCGAAAAGGGATTGCGCTGCCCCGCGTCGTCTATGCGCACGGCGACCTCGTCGCCCGCGCGGACAGGCGCATCGACATGGCAGACTGCACCGTTGAGCCGTATGCCGTCGGGGACGAATTTCAGATGCGACATGAAGCCCTGCGGCAGACGCATCTGCTGCCGCAGCACATGACGCAGCAGCTTTCCGTCCATCGCCGCGTCCACCGTCACGCTCCAAAACCGCACAGTCATTCCCCCCCAGCATTCTTATTATATCATAAACACACCGCTTTATCTAATCTGTTTTCAAAGGAACGCTTTGCGAAAAGCGGCATAGAATGGCGGGAGGTGATCGTATGGCAAAAACATATTTTCTGGGTGCCAACACAGGGCGCGGCTTTGTGTCGCTGTACGACGGATTTGTCCGTTCCGGCGATTTTCTCTACATTCTCAAGGGCGCACCCGGCTGCGGCAAATCGAGCTTCATGCGGCGCATCGGCATGGCGGCGGAGGCGGCGGGGCACGAGGTGGAGTACGTCCTCTGCTCGGGCGACCCCGACAGCCTCGATGGAGTTTACATAACTGACTTAGGCATTGCATACGCCGACGGCACGGCACCCCATGTGCTCGAGCCGAAGCACCCCGGCGCGGATTCAAATTATGTAAACCTCGGGGCGCATCTCGACCAGACGGCGCTGAAGCCCCTGCTGCCGGAACTGGACGCGCTGCAAAAGGCTTACCGCAGCAAGTACGCCGAGGCCTACGCCGCGCTCGCGGAAGCGAAGGCTCTGCACGACAAGCTGGAGGCACTTTACAAGCCCCATGTGGATTTCGGCGGCGTGGACGCGCTCATCGACAAGCACATCAAGAGGCTGAACGTGTGATCCAAAGCCTCCCTCGGGGGGAGGTTTTGGATTTGGCTTGTCAGGCGCATTTTTCTACTATATAATGAGGAAAATCGTATAAAGGAGCCTTTTTCCCATGATCGACCTAAGCGTCCGTCCGGACGTATTATCCCGCAATATCCGCCGCGCCCGCGAGCAGGGCGTGGTCATCCCCACCTACGCACAGATGAAAGACCCGTCGAAGATCCCGCCGGAAATTCTGGATAAACTCCGCACCACAGGGCTCTGGGAGATCGACCCCGTAAACCTGTTCCGCGTGAGCTGGCACAACGAGCCGAAGGAATCCGGCGGTCTGTTCGGCGCGCCGAATTACATCGAATTTCCTCCGGCGCTGACGGGCGTGCCCTGCCGCATCGTCGCGCTGGTGGGCAAGTGGTTTCCGACCGGCTGCCACAAGGTCGGCGCATCCTTCGGCTGCCTCGTGCCGGAGCTGGTGACAGGGCATTTCGATACTGCGGCGCAGAAAGCCGTCTGGCCGTCCACGGGCAACTACTGCCGCGGCGGCGTGTTCAACAGCCGTCTGCTCGGTGTCCGTCCCGTGGCGATCCTCCCCGCCCACATGAGCCGTGAGCGCTTTGACTGGCTCGACTCCATCGGCGCGGAGGTCATCGCCACGCCCGGCGGCGAATCCAACGTCAAGGAGATCTTCGACAAGACCGCCGAGCTTGCCGCCGACCCGCAGAACATGGTCTTTAACCAGTTCGAGCAGATGGGCAACCACCTCTGGCACTACGAGGTCACCGGTGACGCGCTGGCAGAGCTTTTTGAGACCATCAAGCGCCCCGACGACCGCTTTGCCGGTGCCTGCTTCACCACCGGCTCCGCCGGCACGATCGGTGCCGGCGACAAGCTCAAGGAGCGCTACCCCGCCCTCAAGCTCGCCGCGGGCGAATCCGTCCAGTGCCCCACCATGCTCCGCAACGGTTACGGCGACCACCGCATCGAGGGCATAGGCGACCGCCATGTGCCCTGGATTCACAACGTCAAAAACACCGACATGGTCATCGCTATCGACGATGCAGACCCCTTTGAGCTGCTGCGGCTGTTTAACGAGCCCGCAGGCCGCGATTTCCTCGCGGAGGAGCTGGGTCTTGACCGCACGTGGACGGAGCAGCTTTCGCTGCTCGGCATCAGCGGCATCGCCAATGTCCTCTGCTGCATCAAAATGGCGAAGTATTTTGAGCTCAGCGAGCACGATGTCGTCGCCACCGTGCTGACCGACTCCGCCGCAATGTACGGCTCCCGCATCGACGAGCTTCGCGCGCGCGACGGTGCCTACAGCACCCAAAAAGCGGCGCTCGACTACGTCCGCCATCTGGAGGGGCTCAAAACCGACAGTATGCTGGAGTTGACGTATCCCGAGCGCAAGCGGGTGCACGATCTCAAATATTTCACCTGGGTCGAGCAGCGGGGCAAGACCGTCGAGGAGCTGGATGCCCAATGGTACGGCACGGCCTTCGCCGATGTCCACGCCCAGACCGCCGTCCTCGACGAGCTCATCGCCGCCTTCAACGAAGAAGTGAAAAAAGGCTGAACATATTTAATATGAAGCAAACCGGCTTCTTCGGAAGCCGGTTTGTTGATTTTTGTGGATTGTCGAGGGATGCAGTCAAGTCTGTGTGGTTTTCAGACGGGTCAGTGCCAATCAAACATTCGTCAAAACCACCAAGGCCCATCCGTATGCAAATTCCGACCCATTCGCTCCGCCAAACCTCGGGGAGGCAAATTCGTGCTCTTTGCATAAAAAACAGGGCATTTCAAAATTATCTCCTGATTATATTATACACACCCAGAGCGATTTTGCAAGGGTTTTTCTTGTCGAAATTCAACAAAGAAAGCTGTGAAAACAACAGTATTTTCTATTGTAGATTTCAAAATTTACTCTTGGAAGATGCTGCAAAAGAGTTTATAATGGTTGGGTCTTAAAATAAATGTATAGGAGTGAATCTGACCCAATGAAGAAAATGAGCAAGATTCTTGTCCTCGTCGTGGTCCTGTGCCTGGCTCTCGGCTGCATCGCCCTGGCCGCCAGCGCCGAGCCCGCGTCCGCGGAGCAGGCTGCGCCCGTCGTGGCTGCCGCCCCCGCTTCCGCCGAGGCTCCCGCTTCCGGCGAGGCTCCCGCTTCCGCCGAAGCTCCCGCCGAGCCTGCCTCTGCCGAGGCTTCCGCGGAAGTTTCCGCCGAGCCCGTCGAGGTCAAAAGCAACTGGCTTCTCGAAAACCTCTGGCTCGTCAGCCTGATCGCCTCCCTCATCGCGCTGGCCTTCGTCGTCTATCAGGCGAAGCTGGTCCTCAGCTTTGACGAAGGCACCGAAAAGATGCAGCAGATCAGCCGCAGCGTCCGTTCCGGCGCCAACGCTTTCCTGAAGCGTCAGTACAAGACCGTCGGCATCTTCTTTGCCTGCATGGTCATCATCATCTGCGTCATGGCTGCGCTTCACATGCTGACCTGGTACGTTCCGTTTGCGTTCCTCACCGGCGGCTTCTTCTGCGGTCTGTCCGGCTTCATCGGCATGAAGATCGCCGCCGCCTCCAACGACCGCACCGCGGCCGCTGCGCAGCAGGGTCTGAACAAGGGTCTGCGCGTGGCTTTCTCCGCCGGCTCCGTCATGGGCTTCACCGTCGTCGGTCTCGGTCTGCTCGACATCTCCCTGTGGTACGCTCTGCTCAAGCTCTGCTTCCACGAATCCATCGAAGTCATCACCGCCACCATGATCACCTTCGGCATGGGCGCTTCCTCCATGGCTCTGTTCGCCCGCGTCGGCGGCGGTATCTTCACCAAGGCGGCTGATGTCGGTGCCGACCTCGTCGGCAAGGTCGAAGCCGGTATCCCCGAGGACGACCCCCGCAACCCCGCTGCCATCGCCGACAACGTCGGTGATAACGTCGGCGATGTCGCCGGCATGGGCGCTGACCTCTACGAATCCTACGTCGGCTCCATCCTCTCCACCTGCGCTCTGGGCGTTGTCGCGTTCAACCAGATCGCTTCCATCGACCGCACCCGCGCCGTGGCTCTGCCTCTGATCATGGCCGCCGTCGGCGTTATCTGCTCCCTCATCGGCACCTACCTTGTCAAGACCAAAGAAGAAGCTTCCCAGAAGCAGCTTCTGAAGGCTCTGTCCCGCGGCACCAACTTCGCCGCCATTGCCACCGCCGTCCTCAGCTTCTTCGCTGTCTGGATCCTGTTCGGCATCAAGTACTACGGCATCTACCTCGCCGTTCTCGCCGGACTCGCCGCCGGTGTCGCCATCGGCAAGGTCACCGAGTACTACACCTCCGACACCTATAAACCCACCCAGAATCTTGCCGCCTCCTCCGAGACCGGCACTGCCACTCTGGTCATCAGCGGTCTGTCCCTCGGCATGATGAGCACCCTGCTTCCCATCGTGATCGTCGGTGCAGCCATCGTCATCGCGTACATCTGCTCCACCAACCTCACCGGCAACGCCGGCAACGCCAGCCTCGGCCTGTACGGCATCTCCATCGCCGCGGTCGGTATGCTGTCCACCCTCGGCATTACCCTCTCCACCGACGCTTACGGCCCCGTCGCCGACAACGCCGGCGGCATCGCCGAGATGGCGGGTCTGCCCGAAGAAGTCCGCGAGCGCACCGACGCTCTCGACTCCCTCGGCAACACCACCGCCGCTACCGGCAAGGGCTTCGCCATCGGCTCCGCCGCTCTGACCGCTCTGGCTCTGATCGCCAACTTCGTCGAGAAGCTGGGTGAAAAGGGTCTCGTGGAAGGCGAGGGCTTCCAGCTCAGCCTCATGGATCCCGCCGTTCTCGTCGGCATCTTCATCGGCGCGATGCTGCCTTTCCTGTTCTCCGCTCTGACCATGAGCGCTGTGGGCCGTGCGGCTCAGTCCGTCGTGGTCGAAGTTCGTCGTCAGTTCAAGGAGATCCCCGGTCTGCTCGAGGGCAAGGAAGGCGTTGAGGCCGACTATGCCAAGTGCGTCGATATGTGCTCCAAGAACTCCCTGAAAGAGATGATCCTCCCCGCCGTTGTCGGCATTGCCAGCCCCATCATCGTGGGTCTGATCCTCGGCGGCAGCGGTGTCATCGGTCTGCTCTGCGGCTCCACCGCCTCCGGCTTCATCATGGCCATCTTCATGTCCAACTCCGGCGGTGCCTGGGATAACGCCAAGAAGTACATCGAGGCCGGCCACTTCGGCGGCAAGGGCTCCGAGAACCACAAGGCCGGTGTCGTGGGCGACACCATCGGCGACCCCTTCAAAGACACCTCCGGTCCCGCCATCAACATCCTCATCAAGCTCATGAGCATGGTCTCCATCGTGTTCGCGGGTCTGATCGCCAAGGGCGGCATCTTCTGATAAACCCCTATAAAGCATCCATCGGGGCCGGTTTTCCGGTCCCGATTTTTTGTCTTAACAAACAGAAACATATACGCTATAATATGGCTGTATTTCTGGAAAAGGATTAAATTTATGAAACGCAGCACCGTTATCAACAATCTCACCGAGGGGCCGCTGACGCGGCAGATGATCCTGTTTGCCCTTCCGCTCGTGCTCGGCAACCTTCTGCACACGCTGTACAACCTCGTGGACATGGCGGTAGTCGGGCAGTTCGTCGGCTCGGCGGGACTGTCCGCCGTGGCGACCGCGGGGCAGATCACCATGCTGCTCTACTGTCTCGGCATCGGGCTCGGCAGCGGCAGCCAGATCCTCGTGGCGCAGCAGGTGGGTGCCGACGAAAAGGATGCCATCCGCGTCACCATCGGCACCTCGTTCAGCTTCACGGTCATCCTCGCCTTCGCCGTCACCGCGCTGGGCGTGCTTTTCAACCGTCCCATGCTCCGTCTGCTGAACACGCCCCCCGAGGCCATGACCGATGCCATGGAATATATGTTCTGGTGCTGTCTCGGCATCCCCTTCACCTACCTCAACGGCGGGCTGTCCGCACTGCTGCGCGGCATGGGCGACTCGAAGCATCCGACCTGCTTTGTGGCAGCCGCCGCCGTCACCAACATCCTCCTCGACCTCGTATTCGTGGCGGGGCTCGGCTGGCGCGCCAAGGGAGCGGCAATCGCCACCGCGTTGGCTCAGCTCGTCGGTGCGGTATACTGCATCGGCTACCTCTATAAAAACCGCGAGGCCGTCGGTTTTGACTTCAAGCCTGCGAGCTTCCGTATGGACCGGCGCACCCTCTGGATCATCGTCAAGCTCTCCGCGCCGCTCGCATTCCAGACCATCGCCATCAATATCTCGATGCTGTTCGTGAATGCCTGGGTCAACGCCTACGGTGTGGTCGCCTCGGCGGTGCACGGCATCGGCTCCAAGCTCTACTCCCTCACCACCATCGTCACCAGCGCCATGCAGACCGCCGTCGCCACCTTCACCGGGCAGAACATCGCCGCCGGAAAGCCCGACCGCGTCAAGCGCAGTCTGACCGTCTCCGTGAGCTGCTGTCTGGTGTTCTGGATCTTCGCGGCACTGGCGTGCATCGTATGCCCGCGGGCGGTCTTTGCGGTCTTTACGCAGGAGCCGGACGTGCTGGCGATGGCGCCGGATTATATGCGGATCCAGATCGTCATGTACCTGTCCTTCGCGCTCATGAGCACGCCGATCGGCTTCATCACCGGCATCGGCCATGTGACGCTCAATTTCGTCATCGCGCTGCTGGACGGCGTGGTTGCCCGCATCGGTCTCGGGCTGCTGCTGGCGCACAGCTTCGGTCTCGGGCTGTACGGCTACTGGTGGGGCAGTGCGCTGGCGGGCTTTGTGTCCGTCATCTGGGGCTGGCTCTACTTTTTCTCCGGCCGCTGGAAAACACGAAAACTGCTTGTGTAAAAAAGTCGCAGGAACGCTTTGTTCCTGCGACTTTTTCAGTCCGTTATTTTCTGCGCCAGCTTCATCAGCGGCAGCGATGCCACCAGCGACACGATCACGCTCACCAGCTCCATGACCGGCGCGCCATGCGCCCACGCAGCGAAATATTCGCGGCAGAAGCCCACGTTGATGAGCGTCATGAAGGTGGTCATCCAGAAGCTGTTGAGCGTCCCGTTCACGACCGGCATCCAGAACAGGCCGAACCAGCGGCTCTCCACCCTGCCGCCGCAGAGTTTTTTGGATATCCATTCGCCCTGCTGCGGGATGCGAAGCACCACAGCGCATACGTTGCAGATCACGAGCGATTCGCCGAAGGTCACGAGAAACATGGGCAGCGTGATAAAGCCCGCGTTCACCAGAAGCCCGGCGATGCTCATACACAGGCACATGGTCGTGTTCATAAACGCAAATACAAAGACAAGATTCTGTTTCTTACTCACGCGCACCCTCCTCTCCGAGCCGCTTTTTCAGCTCGCGGATGTAGGCCTCGTCGCAGCCGCAGCAGCCGCCGACCCAGTGCACCAGCTCCAGCGCGGGCGCGATCTCCTCGGAAAACTGTGCGGCATCGTAGGTGTCTCCCATGCCGGAGTTGGGCTTGAAATAGAGCGGCAAGTCCGTCTTTTCAGCGAACTCGCGGATGATGCCCAGCGCCTCCACGGGGCCGGTGGAGCAGTTCATGCCCAAACCGTCCACACCGAGGGCGGACAGCGTTCCGACGACCTTCTCCACGGTGTCGCCCATCATGGTGCGGTGCCGCTTGGCGAAGGTCATGGACACGATCACAGGCAGCCCGAAGCGCTTCAGCGCCGCCGCGGCCACCGCCGCCATGTTCAGATCCATAAAGGTTTCCAGCACCAGCGCATCCGCTCCGGCTTTCACCGCCGCGTCCGCCATCTCGGTGTAGATCGCGTCTACCTCATCCTTCGTCAGCTTGCCGTAGGGCTCCATCAGCACAGACAGCGGCCCGAAGGTGGCATAGACCTTGACGGATGTATCCGCAGCCGCCTGCTTCGCCAGCTTCACCGATGCCGTGATGACCTGCTCCACGGTGTAATCCGAGCTGCGCAGCACGGCGAGGCGGTTGGCATCAAAGGTGTTCGCCTGGATCCACTCGCTGCCGGCGGCGATATAGCGTCTGTGCAGCTCGAGGACAAATTCAGGGTTTTCGAGACTGTAGCGCCACACGGGCAGCTTCGGAACGCCCGCTTTCTCCGCCATCGCCCACAGCGCCGTTCCGGCGGAGCCGTCCAGTAAGATCGCCATTGTTCCGCTCCTTTGCGTTTTTTTCTCAGTCTACTCCCCATCGCACAAAAAGTCCAGTTGTTTTAGATTACCAAAAAATTGACAAACCCCGTCCCATGGCATATAATAGGATCGGATTCCAGTTTGGTATACCCCAATACAGTTCGGAAGGAGACCCAATATGAGCAGCTTTGAAAACCTACGCATCGTGGATAACTTCTACCAGACTTCTCTGTTTTTCCCCATGCCCACCGTCATCATCAGCACCCTCTGCGCCGATGGCTCCACGACCCTCGGCCCCTACTCCCTCTGCCAGCCCTATTACATCGCCGGAAAAGATTACTACGCCATGCTCCTGTGCTGCCGCAATTCCTCCAACACCGCCCAGAACATCCTCGCCCGCGGCAAGTGCGCCATCAACTTCATCCCCGACGATCCCAAATACTTTAAGGAGGCGGTCAAGCTCTCATGGCCCGGTGACAAGCCGGAGGATAAAATGCCCAAGTGCAATTTCCGCCGCGAAAAGAGCATGATCATGGAGCAGAATCCCGAGGATGTCCGTCCCGAGGTGCTCTCCGATGCCATACAGGTCCTCGAATGCACCTGGATGCGCGAGCTGGACGGCGCGGCGGATGACAAGGCGGGCGAGCTCAACGGCTATCCGCCCCCTTACCACGACTTCAACGGCATCACCAGCGAATTCGGCTGCCACTTTATCCTGCGCGTGGACAAGATCCTCATGAAGAAAAAATACTCCGACGCGATCATCAACGGCGTGCGCGCCAAGGATTTCCCGCCTCTGCCCGTGGACTACGGCTACCGCGACTCCAAGAACTTCTGGTTCCACCGCAAGGCGCGGCTTCGTGCGGAGCTTCTGCCCATCCGGAAGGCGACGCTGGAATCCGTGCGCTACGCCGCCGATCGCGCCGACGACACCGTAAAATTCACCGACGACGCGCTGGAAACCATCCTCAATGTGCCGCGCATCTTCCTGCCGACCGCGCTCAAGGGCTGCGTGCAGTGGGCAAAGGAAAACGGCGTTACACTCATCACCGCCGAGCACATGAAGATCATCAACGACAAACGCGCCAAGGAAAAAGCCAAAAAATAAGACAAAATCCTCCGACTGATCCGGTCGGGGGATTTTTGCTTTATCACTTTTAACCAATAAAGCGTCCGGATTTTTGGAGGCAGTTTGGAGAAAATACCACTTGCTTTTGGCATTTAAAGTGCTATAATGCAAACATAGTCCACCGAAAGGAGAACGCATCATGTCCCGTAACTGCCTGAACAAGTCCATCGTGCGTTCCGTGGCTCACGTTTCCGTGAGCTCTTTCGGCTATTCCTATTACCGCTATTATTATCGCAAAAGCTGACGGCGGGGAATGGAGACGGACGAAACATCCGAAAAATCCAGCAGCTTCGCCGAGGCGGAGCTGCTTTTTTTGATGAAAAAAATTTTTTAATAAAAGGAGATTCCCAACATGAAAAAGCTCATCAGTCTGATCCTCTTCGTCTTTATGCTGGCGGGGCTGTGTGCCTGCGGCACGACGGCACCCGCCGCTCCCGAAGCTGACACCGCACCCGCTGCGGAAGAAGCCGCTCCCGCCGAAGAAGCGGTCGAAGAATCCGCTCCCGCCGAAGCCGCCGAGAGCTTCACCGTCGGCGTATGCCAGCTCGTGCAGCATGACGCGCTGGATGCCGCCACCAAGGGCTTTGTCGATGTGCTGACCGAGGAATTCGGCGATGCCGTCAAGGTTGACGAGCAGATCGCCGCCGGTGACATCGCCACCTGCGCCACCATCTGCAACGGCTTCGTGCCCGACGGCGTGGACCTCATCCTCGCCAACGCCACGCCCGCGCTGCAGTCCGCCGTGCAGGCCACGGAGGACATCCCCATCCTCGGCACCGCCGTCACCGAATACGGTGTCGCGCTCGATATCGAGG
>JAZUEL010000042.1:0-26721 GCA_045640125.1 Oscillospiraceae bacterium | reverse complement strand
AATTGTCTCCCCTAAGCCCGCTTGGCCTCCGACTTACCTTCTATGCCGAAGGCGGCGACCCCAAGTTTGAGGAGGGCTTCAAGTCCTGGCTCAACAGCAACTCCGAGGCTCTGGCCAACAACGGCGGCAACGACATGATCGCCGCAGTCTCCGTCATGGGCTACGACGCCTACTACACCGCTCTGGAGGCTCTCAAGGCCGCCGGCTCCGTTGATCCCGCTGACGTTCTCGCCGCTCTGCCCGGTGTCACCTACACCGGCGTGTCCGGTGCCATCGCCTTTGACGACATCGGCGATGCCGTTCGCGACACCGCGTTCATCAAGTCCGCCAACACCGCGGACAATGTTTGGGACTTCGTCGCCGCCCAGAAGGTCGCCTGAGTTCCGTCGTATACCATACGAAACAGCGGGGGCACAGATCGTGCCCCCGCTTCCCCCCGATTATGCGCTTTTTGTTCGAGCGCATATGTGTGTCTCCAGCGGCGCTGGAGGCAGATCTATGCGCTTGAAAATCCAAGTATTCCGGAGGTTTTGTCCCTATGGCAGACTTTTTCCAAACCAATCTGCCGTATCTGCTGGCCGGCATATCCGTCGGCGGTCAGTATGCGCTGATCGCCATCGGCTACACCATGGTCTACGGCATATTGCGGCTCATCAACTTCGCCCACGGCGATGTCTTTATGGTAGCGGGTCTTGTGATGGTCTACGCCACCACCGCCATGCCCATCTACCTCTCCATCCCCCTCGTGATCGTGGTCACAGTCCTGCTCGGCTTCACCATCGAGCGCGTGGCGTATAAGCCGCTGCGCTCCGCGCCGCGTATGTCGGTCATGATCTCCGCCATCGGCGTGAGCTACCTGCTCCAGAACTGCGCCCTCTATTTCACCGGCGGTCTGGCCCAGATCTACCCCACGATCCCCTGGCTGTCCGACTCCGTCACCATCGGCACCGCCACCACCAAGGTCGTGACCCTCGTGACACCGGTGCTCACCATCGTGCTGGTCTTTGCGCTGGTGCTGTTCATCAAAAAGACCAAGATCGGCATGGCGATGCGTGCCGTGTCCAAGGACTTCGAGACGAGCCAGCTCATGGGCATCAAGATCAACGCGGTCATCTCGTCCACCTTCGTCATCGGCTGCTTCCTCGCGGCGATCGGCTCGCTGCTGTATTTCACGAACTACCCCTCCGTCATCCCGACCTCCGGCTCCATGCCCGGACTGAAGGCCTTCGTCGCAGCGGTGTTCGGCGGCATCGGCTCCATCCCCGGCGCGGTCATCGGCGCGTTCATCATCGGCATCTGCGAAAACCTCATCAAGAGCCTCGGCTCCGGCTGGACGATCTTCTCCGATGCCTTCACCTTCGTTCTGCTGATTATCGTCCTTCTCGTCAAGCCCACCGGCATCTTCGGCGAGAAGCAGACCGACAAGGTTTAAGGGGGTGCCGTTATGAACAACACACTCGCTTCCAAACAGCAGAAGCGCACCGCAAGGATCCTCGCCATCGGTGCCCTCGTCATCCTCTATGTCCTGCTCTTCCTGCTGGACAACGTTCTGCCCGCCAACTCCTTCACCCTGATGCTGATCCCCGTTCTGAAAAAAGGCGCGATCTATTCGCTGATCTGCGTGTCCATGAACCTGCTGAACGGCTTCACGGGTCTGTTCTCCCTCGGTCAGGCCGGCTTCATGCTCATCGGCGCGTATGCCTACGCCATTTTCTCCATCCCCGCCGACCAGCACGAGACCGTCTACCAGTACTTTGACGGCGGCATCATCCGCTTTTCCATCCCCGAGGTGCTGAGCCATGTGCTCGGCGAGAGCGGCGGCGCTTTCTTCGGTGCCATTCTCTGCATCATCATCGCCGGTCTCGTCGCTGCGGGCTTTGCCGCCCTGATCGGCATTCCCGTGCTGCGTCTGAAATCCGACTACCTCGCCATCGCCACGCTGGGCTTCGCGGAGATCATCCGCGCCATCCTCCAGTGGGACGGCCTCGGCCGCATCTCCAACGGCTCGAACCTTTTGCGTAAATACACCAACTTCTCGGATATGAAGCTCGTCCTCGGCGGCACCACGCTGAAATTCGGTACGATCTTCCCCTTCCTGATCGCCACGCTCTGCATCGGCATCATCCTGCTGCTCATCAACTCCAGCTACGGACGCGCCTTCAAGGCCGTCCGTGACGACGAGGTGGCGGCGGAGGCCATGGGCATCAACCTCTTCAAGCACAAGATGCTCTCCTTCGTCATCAGCTCCTTCTTCGCCGGAGCGGGCGGTGCGCTGCTCGCCATGTACCAGACCACCGTGCAGGCCGCGCCCTTCAAGAGCGCCATGACCTATGAGATCCTGCTGATCGTCGTCATCGGCGGCATCGGCTCCATCACCGGAAGCTGCCTCGCCTCCTTCCTCTACATCGCCTGCAACGAATGGTGGCTGCGCTTCCTCGACAGCGGCAAGCTCTTCAACCTCAGCGTCCCCTTCTTCCGCGACGGCTTCCGCAAGGTCGTGTTCTCCATTATCATCATGATCATCGTCCTGTTCTTCTCCAAGGGCATCATGGGCGATAAGGAGCTGTCCTTCAAAGGGCTGGCCGGACTATGGACAAAAAAGAAAGCCGCACCCGCGGCTGTGACCGAGGAGGTGAGCGGCGATGAGTGAAGAAAAGAAAGTCCCCGTGCTGCGCCTGCAGGACATCACCATGCAGTTCGGCGGCGTTGTCGCCGTCAATGACCTCTCGCTCGAGGTGCCCGAGGGCAAGATCACCGCGCTCATCGGACCGAACGGCGCGGGCAAGACCACCGCATTCAACGTCATCACCGGCGTGTATCAGCCCACGAACGGCATCGTGCAGTACAACGGCAAGACCATCATCGCGGGTCATCCGACCGGCAAGATGAAGAAAATGTATAAGGGCGAGCACGGCGCGGACTACCTCCGCGAGCGTGTGATCGACCCGACACCGGACGAGATTACCAAGCTCGGCATCGCCCGCACCTTCCAGAACATCCGTCTTTGGAAGAGCATGACGGTGTTCGACAATGTCCTCGTCGCCAAGCACATGAGAGCGAAGCACAACGTCTTCTCCGCCACCTTCCGCACCAGCAAAAAGGAGGAGGCGCGGATGCGCGAGGAGACCATGGCGCTGCTGGAGGAGCAGGGGCTCGACAAGTTCAAGGACGAGCTCGCCACCTCCCTGCCCTACGGTCTTCAGCGCCGCCTCGAGATCGCCCGCGCCCTCGCCACCGAGCCGAAGCTCCTGCTGCTCGACGAGCCCGCCGCCGGCATGAACCCGCAGGAGACCGTGGAGCTTTCCCAGTTCATCACCGAGATCCGCGACAAATACAAGCTCACCGTCTTCCTCATCGAGCACCACATGGATCTCGTCATGGGCATCTCCGACTACATCTACGTCATCGACTTCGGCAGCAAGATCGCGGAAGGTCTGCCCGAGGCGGTGCAGAACAATCCGCGCGTCATTGAAGCGTATCTGGGGGTGAGTGACAATGGCTGAAACCATCTTCACCGTTGACAATCTTTCCGTCCGCTACGGCGGCATCGAGGCCGTCAAGGGCATTTCCTTTGACGTACACGAGGGTCAGATCGTGACCCTGATCGGCGCAAACGGCGCGGGCAAGACCTCCACGCTGCGCGCGCTCGCGGGTCTTGTGAAGCCCTCCTCCGGCACCGTCACCTTCCTCGGCGAGCCGCTGAAGCCCGACCCCACGACGCTCGTGAAAAAGGGCATCACCCTCGTGCCCGAGGGACGGCGCATCTTCCCCGACCTCACCGTCTATGAAAACCTGCGCGTCGGCGCATACCTGCGCAAGGACGACATCTCCGAGGACATCCGGTGGGTCTACGACCTGTTCCCGCGCCTCAAGGAGCGCAGCTGGCAGCCCGGCGGCACGCTCTCCGGCGGTGAGCAGCAGATGCTCGCCGTGGGTCGTGCGCTCATGAGCCGCCCCAAGGTCATGATGATGGACGAGCCGAGCCTCGGCCTCGCGCCCATCGTCGTCAAGGGCATCTTCGACATCATCAAGGAGATCAACCGCCAGGGCGTGACCATCCTGCTGATCGAGCAGAACGCCAACATGGCGCTCCAGTGCGCCACCTACGCCTTCGTCATGGAGACCGGACGCATCACCATGAAGGGTACCGGCGCGGAGCTGCTTGCCGACGAGCGCGTCAAGGAAGCCTACCTCGGCAGCAAGAAAAACGGATAATTCCACACAAACGAACGACCCTCTGCGATCATCGCAGAGGGTCATTGCTGTCTATAAGGTTTTCATTTCATCCAGTCGAGGTAGTCGAGGTCGGGCAGACCGTTTGTTTTCGGGGCAGGCCTGGAATCCGCCGCTTTGGGCTGCGGCGCGGCGCTTTCGGCTTTGCTCCTGCCGCCCATGCGCTCGAACTGCTTTTTGATGGCGGACATCCTGTTCTGCTCCTCCAGCAGCTCCCGTTCCAGCCGGACGCTCTTGCTTTTCGCTGCCGTCAGCTCGCGCTTGGTCTTGTCCAGCGCCGCCCTGGTGCGGATATAATTCTTCGCCACGTTCTCCGCGCGATTGCGCTCCCGCAGGATGATCCCCAGCTCCGCCACCGCGATCAGCAGCACGACCAGCGCGGCAATCAGAAACAGCAGCTCACGGGCGCTCAGACGCTCCGCACGGCTGCGCGCAAGGCTCGCCGGCAGCTCCGGCGTGGACATCACGGGCTCCGGCGTGGGGACTGCTTCCGCCTCCTCGGCGGGCGCTTCCCCGTCGGGGCTTTCCTCGGCAGGGCTTTCTCCTTCCGGCGTTTCGGGGGCTTCCGCCGCCGCATGCTCCGCCGCCTTACGCGCCGCACGCTCCTCCGGCGATATGGCATATTCCTCCGCGATGCAGAGGCTCACGCTCTCGCGGTTGGCGGTGCTGACACGCACCAGCACATAGCCCGCCGGCACGACCGGCAACTCCTCCGGCGGCTCATTCTGTCCGTCCGGCTCATCCTCCGGCTCGTCCTCCGGCTCATCGCCGCGGCGGGGCGCGGAGTCCATGCGCGCAATGTCCGTCAGCTCGGAGACATCCTCCGCGCTGATCGTGAGCTCCACGCTGCCGCTTTTCTCGTTATACACGAGCTCCCCGTAGCGGGACAGCGACTCGGTCGGGTTGTAGAGCGCGACCGAGGCGACCTCATCCCGCAGGGTCTGACGCAGCCAGTCCGTGATGTTTTCGTCCGCCGCCCATGCGCTCACGCCAAAGAACAGCGCGAGCAGCAGCACGGCAAGGCATTTTTTCCCAAATTTTCTCATAGACCCTCAAACGGCTCAGAGGAACTTTTTGATTGTCAAAATGTTCTGACCGTTTTCGTATTTGTATTTGACGCTGTCCATGGTCTTTTTCACCATGAAGATGCCGAGACCGCCGACCCCGCGTTCCTCCGCAGACAGGGTCACATCGGGGTCCTCCTTGACCAGCGGGTTGTAGGGGATGCCCTCGTCGGCAAAGCGGAGGTAGACCGCGTTCTTCTCCTCCTTGTAGATGACCTTGACGGTGACGGGCCCCGGCTTCTCCGTCTTGTAGCCGTAATAGACGATGTTGGAGTAGATCTCGTCGATGGCGACGGACATCTGGATGGTGGTCTTCATCGGCGCATCGAGCTTCTCGAGCTCCGCCTCGACGAACTCGGTCAGAACGGGGATGTCCTCGATCTTGCACTCGTCCACATGGAAGGTGGGCACGGGAGGCGCGCCCTTGTAGTGCAGGGCGACCATGGTGATGTCGTCGAACTGCGGCGCTTCGCCCACGAAGGCATCCACGTCCGCCTTGACATGGTGACACAAATCTTCCATATTCTCAAACTCCTTACTGTTCAGGGCTTTCAGCAGTCGATCCTCGCCGTAGAGCTCGGTGTTGGCATCGGTCGCTTCGGTGACACCGTCGGTGTAGAGGTAGAGGATGTCGCCGGGCTCGAGCTGCAGCTCCTGCGGCTTATACTTCACGCCATCCATGCCCGCCAGCACAAAGCCGACCTTGGAGCGCAGGTATTCGAATTGACCGTCCTTATGGCGCACCACCGGCGGGTTGTGACCCGCGTTGGCGAAGCGGACAAGACCGGTCTCGAGGTCGATGCCGCCCTGCCACGCCGTGACGAACATACCGGCATCGTTGCCCTCGCACAGCGCCGCCTTGCCGCGGGTGAAGGATTCGTCAACCGCCATGCCCGCCTCGGTCAGGCTCTTGAGCTCCGTCTTGGCGCGCATCATGAACATGGCGGCGGGGATGCCCTTGCCGGACACGTCCGCGATGAGGAAGTTGAGCGTGTCGCTGCCCGTCATGTAGAAGTCGTAGAAGTCACCGCCGACCTCCTTGGCGGGATTCATGCTGGCGAAGATGTCGAAGTCCTTGCGCTTGGGGAAGGCGGGGAAGACATTGGGCAGCGCCGAGGCCTGGATGTTCTTCGCCATCTGCAGGTCGGCATCGATGCGGGCGGATGCCTCGTCGATGAAGCGCTTGAGCGTGTCCACCGTGGAGTTGATGTCGTCGGACAGGGAGGCAAATTCCTCGTTTTCGCGCACATTGACGACCTCGTTCAGATCACCGTCCGTGATGCGGTCGAGCGATTCATTCACTCTCTTGATGCGGTCCACGACCACCTTTTTGATGAGAAGGTAGATGAGACCGAACAGCAGAGCAAAGACCAGTATCTCCATGTAGGAGTTGACGTACATCGCCAGAGTGCGGCCGTTCATCGCCTCCTGCCGCGGCTGGACGGCGACGATGTAATAGCCCTCGGTGTTTCTCATGCAGCCGAAATACACTTCGTCCGCGATCGTCAGCTGAAAGACCTCGCCCTCCGCGGGCGCGGTATCCGTCCCCCACTCCACGCTGTTCATGTCAAAGCCCTCCGGCGCGCTGACGAGGTCATAGTCCCCGTCCACGACCATAATGAAGCCGTTTTGACCGACGTGGCGGTTTTTGGTGAGATAGACGACCTCCTCGGCGATCTGCTTCTGGAACTGGTCGCCGTCCAGACCGACCTGAATGAAGCCGTAGCGAGTCGGAACACCCGCATACTTGCGGTAAACGGAGTTATCGGAGCTGATGGGGCCGTATTCCTGCACAAAGCTGTCCGCGCCGTCCAGCAGCACCATAAAGGCCGAGGACTGCTCGCCGGATTTCATGTCAAAGCCGACATAGTCCTCCGTTGTGCTTTCAAAGATGATCCCCTTGCGGTCGATCTTACTGATTTCCGCAACCTCATTTTCCTCCGCCACGATCATCAGATCCTGGATCACCGACTGCGAGGCAATGCGCTTCGTTTGCGCCAGGAGATTGCGGTCGGAGGTCTCGAGCACATCCAGCGCCACCTCGTCCAGCGACAAACTCAGCAGCGAGGAGGTATCCTCCCGCGCCATAGAGGTCTGCAGCTCCCACACGAAAACGCTGGTCGCCAGAAACGCCGCGACGACCGTGATCAGCAGATAGCGCTGCACGGTCTGGGAAATGCGGGCATTGGCGCGGCTTTTACCCACAAGATTTTCCTTGTAGAGGATCGTCATGAGCAGACCCGACAGCATGACCGAGATGCCGTTCGCGGTGATCATCGGAACGGAGCACGCCTGCACGACCGCCATGGCTTTGGCCGTATCGCTCATGTTGGTGAAGAACACCATGCTGAGGTGGAAAACCTCCATCACAACGCCGATGCACAGGGGCATCAGGGCACCATAGGGCTTTTTGCCCTCAAACATGAAGCGGCGCAGCAGCGCGGCATAGATGCCGGCAATGATCGTGGACACCGAGCAGGCGACACGGGTGAAACTGCCCACACCCCAGTAGACCGCAACCCAGCGCTCCACGCCGCCGATGAGACCCGCGATGATGCCCGCCGGACCGCCGAACATCAAACCGGCAGTCAGCACCGCCGCATCGCGGCAGTTTACCTGCGCACCGTTCATGGGGATGCCCCATTCCGTTCCGACGATCGCCAGAATACCGTAGGCAATGCCGATCCACACCTGACGGCGTGTTTTGTTGATGCGGCCGAAGGAGGTCTTCTTGTCCAGCAGATAGAAGATCACACTCAGAGCAACCGGCATCAATGCCGCTATCGAAAGCTTGATATAGCCTTGATCCATACTATTTTTCCCACCTTATACTCGTTCTTACTCAATTATATATTATACACCCATCCCCCCGCGGACGTAAAGAGCGCGGACGCAAAAATCCGGAGATTTTCGTTTTCTTTATCCGGAATATTGAAAGGGACGCGGCGTTTGTGTATAATGAATTAACATTTTATCACAATCGGAGGAGCACATGAATAAATTCGAGATCCGAATCATTCCCGACAAGCTCCTGATCCCCATCGCCGTTTCCGCCGCTCAGCAGTATGCGCGGTATTATTTCACCAGCGAGAAGGACATCACGGGCATCGGTATGGCGCTGGAGGAGTCCATCGCCAACATCACAGAATACTTTGCCGGCAACCGCCAGTACCCGCTTGTCATCACCGCCGACGTGCAAAACGGCGACTTCATCCTCACCGTCACGGACAAGGAACTGCCCGGCGACATCGAAACCGTCCTGCAGGACGAGGACGCGCTGGGGCTGACCATGATGCAGAAGCTCATGGACGAGGTGCGCTTCGAATACCTCGGCATGGACGGTCGCCGCCAAACCCTCATCAAGCACCTCTCCGCGACTCCCGCGCTGCTGCCCGCGCTCGATTTCACCCCCGACGAGGTCGAGGCCGAGGGCGACAAACACAGCTATACCCTCCGCGAGCCGACGGAGGACGAGATGCTCGAGATCGTCCGTATGCTCTACAACGAATACGGCAACTCCTACGACGTGGAGGGTGCCTACTTCCCCGAGCACCACTGGCAGAACATCCAGAACGATCAGGCGCATTTCCTCGTCGCCGTCGCCGAAAACGGCGAGATCGCCGGCAACCTCACCATCTCCCGTATGTCCTATATGCCCGGGATCTGGGACATCAGCATGGCCTTCGCCAAGGAGCGCTACCGCAAAGGCAGTCTGCTCAAGCGCCTGACCGGCGAGCTGATCAAATACGCCCGCAAGCGCGGCGACATCGACGGCCTGTTCACCGAGGCGACCGTCGTCCACCCCTTCTCGCAGATGGCGTTCAACCACTACGGTCTCATGCCCGTGGGCTTCACGCTCTCCATGATGCCGGACAATATCTATCAGCCCAAGATCGGCGGTCACGTGGGACGCGGCTCCTTCGCGGAAGCCATGTGTATGTTCGTCCGGAACAAAAAGACCGTCTATATCCGCCCCGAGCAGCGGGATTTTCTCGCGGACATCGCCGCCTCGCTCGGGCTCGAGCGCGACATCGTCACGGAGGAGCAGGACTTCATCCACGAAAAGACCGAGGTCGAGGAGGAGTACGTCAAAGTCCTCGACACCGGCTATATCTATTTCAACGCCATCGGACGCGACTTCGCCGCCGAGCTCCGGCGCATCGACAGGGACATCCGCAAAAACGGCGGCATGACCAACGAGATCTTCCTCAACGCCGACGACCCCGCCTGCGTGTTCGCCACGAACGAGGCGGTGCGTCAGGGCTACTTCTGCGTGCGCTATATGCCCTGCCCGCAGGGACGCGACTTCGTCGTCTACGCCCGAATGTTCTCCGACCCCATCGACTACGCCGGCATCGCCACCACCGCCCCCTACACGGAGATGCTGGAGCGCGTCCGCCGCTTCGACCCCGAGCAGCAGTAACCGAATTATGTTAACAAGGACAGGCACAAAGCGCCTGTCCTTGTCTTTTATCCCTAATCGAAGCCGGCAGGCAGAAACCCGTCTGCTGTGCGCGATCCCCTTACACCGCAGCGAGGATGTGCAGATTGCGGATCTCGCCGTCCTCGATCGTATCGTTCACGCGGTAGGCGTGCTTCTCCAAATCGTCCGACATTTCCCCGCTCAGGCCCCGCGCACGCAGACGGTCGATGACATCGGCGCTGATTTTGTCGATCGCTTCCTGCTTCCTCCGCGCATCGCCACTGTCGCGGTTGTCGCCGCGCAGGAGCACGGAAAGCCGCGCGGCATTCCCGGGGTCGAACTGCCGCAGAGCGCGGAAGCTCCATTTGTAATACGGCATATAGCGTCCGTGCAGCAGAAACAGCGTTTTCAGCGCGGCGTTCACGAATTCCGTGGCAGCGAGCTGCGCCGCCTCGGGCTCGCCGTGCGCAAGGCAGCGGGCGAAATTATACGCGCCCGCCTGCGCCATCAGCAGGAGATTCCCCGCCAGCCGCTTTTTCCAAACGTCCTGCGGCATTTGCATGAGCCGCGAGCGGATCTCCGAAAATTCGCCGTAGCCGTCATAAAAGACCTCGCCGTTCACCGCCTCCGCCAGCGCGTAGTCCGGCGTGGTGAGCCACTGGGAAAGCGTCAATTTCCCGTCCGGCGCGCCCACCGCCTTGCGGTAGAAATCCGCCGTGCGGAGCACGCCGTTCCGGCTTCCGCCCACAGGCGCGAGCTTAGCCCGCCGCACGCCGCCGTACTCCGCGGGCAGCTTCGCGTAGGCGCGCTCCAGCAGAAAGGCCGTGCGCCGATCGACCACATCCTCATCGGGCAGAAAGATGCAGAAGCCCGGCTCGAAATCGTGGTCGCGGGAGCGTTCATCGTCGAAGCCGTAGCGCTCCGAACCGCTGCCCACCAGCCCCACGGCGATATACGCCCACAGCGCCGGAAACTCCGCGTCCAGCATGGGCTTGCCGCAGTCCTCAAAATATCCTCTTGAAAGCTCAAGTCCCGTCATAAAAAGTCTCCGCCCGTTCTTTCAGCGCCGCTTCGTACAGGAACAGCCCGTAGTATCCGAAGCAGGGCGCACATTTTTCGCACACATAGGCATAGTAACCGTCACGCGGCAGGCTCGGCGTATCGAACAGCGCCATCGCCTGTTCGAGCAGCGCGAAGATCTCCGCCTCGCCGTCGAGCGTGCCCTTCTCCGCCGCCGTGAGGTCGGCGAGATTGCAGTAGGTGATGGCGCGCTCGAGCTCGCCGTTCGGCTGCTGCTCCATGACCGCGAGCGCCTTTTCAAAAAGCTCCCGCGCCTGCGGGAGCCGTCCCGCATCCAGACACGCCAGCGCCATGTTGTTGTACAGACCGCCGAGTCGCCCGTCCTCCGGCGAAAGCTCCTTTTCATAGATGCTCCGCGCCCGCTCATACAGGCAAAGCGCCTCGTCCGTATGGGAAAAGGCCTTCTGCGCCGTCGCGGCATTCACCAGCGTCGTGCCCATAACGACGGAGCTTTCCAGCCCGAGCGATTCCGCCTGCGCGAGCGCCGCCGCCGCCGCGGAAAGCGCCTCATGCTCCCGCTCCTGTTTGCGGTAGAAGCCGATCTGCTCGTTCAGGATCGTGAGCCGCCCGCGCCCGTCGCCCGATGCCTCCGCGTCCGCGAGCCAGTATTGCAGATGCCGCTCCGCCGCGGCATAGTCCTTCCGCGAAAAAAGCTCGTCCAGCTTTTCGATCACACGCTGCATGGGGATCCCCGCCATACGCCGCCCTCCTTTTTTTGATTGATTATATCATATTTTCCCGTTCTGTGCTATAATGTCCCCAACTGATTTTTCAACCCGAAGGAGATACCCATGAGAGCCATCATTTCTGTTTTTTCCAAAGACCGCATCGGCATCATCGCGGATGTCTGCTCGCTGGTCGCGTCCATGCAGATCAACATTCTCGACCTCAACCAGACCGTCATGGACGGCATCTTCACCATGATTATGCTCGTGGACACCGGCACGACCGACAAGCCCTTTGAGGAGATCCGCCGTCTGCTTGACGAAAACGGCGACAAGCTTGGGCTGTCCATCCGCATCCAGCGCGAGGATATTTTCGACGCGATGCACCGCATCTGAGGGCTGTGCCATGCTGAACACCTTTGACATTCTTCAGACCATCGATATGCTGGATCACCAGCATCTCGACATCCGCACCGTCACCATGGGCATAAGCCTGCTCGACTGCGCCGACCCCGACATCAAGGTCTGCGCCGACCGCGTCTACGATAAAATATGCCGCACGGCGAAAAACCTCCTGCCCGTGTGCGAGGGCATCGAGGCGGAGCTCGGCATCCCCATCGTGAACAAGCGCATCTCCGTCACGCCCATCGCCATGGTCGCCTCCGCGTGCCGGACCGGGGACTATACCCCCATCGCCGTCGCGCTCGACAGAGCCGCGGAGACCTGCGGTGTCAACTTCATCGGCGGCTTCTCCGCGCTCGTGCAGAAGGGCTTCACCCTCGGTGACCGCCGCCTGATCGCGAGCATCCCCCGCGCCCTCGCGGAGACGAAGCTCGTCTGCGCCAGCGTCAATGTCGGCTCGACCAAAGCCGGCATCAACATGGATGCCGTCGCGGAGATGGGGCGCATCGTGAAGGAGACCGCCGCCCTCACCGCCGACGAGGGCAGCATCGGCTGCGCCAAGCTCGTCGTGTTCTGCAACGCCGTGGAGGACAACCCCTTTATGGCGGGCGCGTTCTGCGGTCCGGGCGAGCCCGAATGCGCCGTGAACGTGGGCGTTTCCGGTCCGGGCGTGGTGTATCACGCTTTGCAGGACGCAAAGGGAAAATCCTTTGACGAGGTCGCGGAGCTCATCAAAAAGACCGCCTTCCGCATCACGCGCATGGGGCAGCTCGTCGCCCGCACCGCCGCGAGCCGTCTGAACGTGCCCTTCGGCGTGGTCGATCTCTCCCTCGCTCCCACCCCCGCCGTCGGCGACAGTGTGGCGCGGATATTGGAGGAGATGGGGCTCGCCGTCTGCGGCACCCACGGCACCACCGCCGCCCTCGCCATGCTGAACGATGCCGTCAAAAAAGGCGGGCTTATGGCCTCCGGTCACGTCGGCGGGCTGTCCGGCGCGTTCATCCCCGTCAGCGAGGACGAGGGCATGATCGCCGCCGCCGAATGTGGCGTTCTGACGCTCGACAAGCTCGAGGCCATGACCTGCGTATGCTCCGTCGGGCTCGACATGATCGCCGTCCCCGGCGACACCACCGCCGAGACTATTTCCGCCATCATCGCGGACGAGGCCGCCATCGGCATGGTGAACAACAAGACCACCGCCGTGCGCCTCATCCCCGCCGTCGGCTGCGAGGTGGGCGACAGCGTCAGCTTCGGCGGGCTGCTCGGCACCGCGCCCGTCATCCCCGTCCACCCCGAGAGCGCCGCCGACTTCATCGCCCGCGGCGGGCATATCCCCGCCCCGCTGCATAGCCTTAGAAACTGAAACATCAAGCCTCCGGCTTTCCGCCGGAGGCTTTTGTCACCGTTTTGAAATGGGTTTTTTAACCTTCGCTTAATGAGAACGTGTTATCCTTTTGTCAGACACAATAATATACGGGAGGAACTCAGCATGAAAAAAACATGGAAACTCATCCTTTCCCTGCTCTGCATCGCCGCGCTGGTGTGCTCGCTGGGCGTGGGCGCGTTCGCCTACACCGACGAGGAGATCGACGCGAAATTCGCGGAGCTGGAGCGCGCCAACGATGCGCTCGAAATTCAGAACGTCATGAGCTGGCACGTCATGTACCACTGCTACGGCGAGCACCGCGCCGAGATGGAAAATCTCTGGGTGCAGGAGCCCGAGAATCAGGCGACCGCCTCCTTCGGTCAGAATCAGGGCTTCATGGCGGGCTACGGCTCGATCTGGGACGGCTACGTCACCGGCCATGATACCTCCTGGCTCAGGAGCGCCAAGAATTACTGCAACAAAAACGGCATCGATGTCTCCGGCTGGACCGACGAGCAGATCCTCGAGGTCTACGGCGGCGTGGGTCAGCTCCTGCTGCACGTCACCACCACCAGCATCATTCAGGTCGCCGACGACGGCAAGACCGCCAAGGCCTTCTGGTACTCCCCCGGCATGATCATGGAATCCGGCCAGTCCGCAGGCTCCATCTGGGAAGCCTACGGAGCGGACTTCGTCAAGGAGGAAGGCGGCTGGAAGATGTGGCATCTGCATATGTTCACGGACTTCGGCGGCAGCTTCTTCGTGTCCCTCGGCTCGAACTCCTCCGGTGAGCCCACCGTCGTGGACAACTCCCAGTCCGAGTGGAAGGGCGAGGAGGGCAGCCAGCTCTACCTCTCCGGCGCGATCGAGGCCGACCCCACCATCGACGGCTCCACTCGCCACGACTACCTCAACTCCCAGCAGTACACCCAGTTCTCCACCCACCGTCTGCGCTCCGAGATGGAGATCTTCCTGCCCACGGCTTACGAAAGCTGGAGCTTTGAGGACGGCAACTACGGGCCTACCGCCGATGAATGGCGCGCGCTCGGTGTCGATCTCGACGCATGGTACGCCGCGCATGACAGCGCCGCCCCCGCCGCGAAGGAAGTGACCTGGAAGGACTATCAGGACTGGCTCATCTCCATCCTGCCCGAGGTCTGCCCCTTCCCCGATGCGGTGGGCGAGATCATCCTTGCCACGAATAGCTGGGACGAGATCGATATGGCGAGCGGCCCCTGGGGCAAGATCTTCGGCGAGGATGCCTTCGCCTGCACCGACTGGGCGACCTTCAGTACCAACGGCGGTGTCGGCAGCTACAACGCCGACTTCGTCGATCTGCCCGCCGAGGACGCACCCTGAATAGCACCCTCTCTTTTCGCCAAGGGGTCTGCCGCATTTGCGACAGGCCCCTTTTTACGCTTGGAACCCCCACCGGCGCTGCGCGCCACCTCCCCCGAGGGAGGCATAAAGGCACCCTTGGGGGAGCTGTCCGCGAAGCGGACTGAGGGGGTTGTTTGTCGTTTTCGCATTTTGTGGTATAATGACAATATATCAACGCTGATGAGGTGATCCTATGCTCACGCTTCTCGCCCATCCCATCCTCGTCACGGCGGCAGTCGTGCCCGCCGTATGGCTGCTCGTCAAGGTCTATCGGGTGGACAGGCTCGACCGCGAGTCGCGCCCGCTGCTGTTTCTCGTGTTCATCGCGGCGCTGTTTTTCCTCTCCTACCGGCTGGTCATAAGCAGCGCGCAAAACGACAAATGGATATAAAACATTGCACCGGCTGACATCAGCCGGTGCATTTTGCTTATGTCATATTCTCGATGACGGACAGCCGCCGCAGCCGCCGCGCCGAGCCGCTCACGCCCGCGAGCACGGACACAGCGCAGAAGCCCAGCACGAGCGCCAGCTCCGCCCATGGCATTGACCAGTGCGCGTAGAAGAAATGCGATGTCACAAGCGCTCCATAGAGCCACCGGCTGAACGCAAGACCGAGCCCCGCCCCGACCACCAGACCCGAGAGCACATAGGTCAGCGCCTCCGCCGCGAGCATCCGCACGAGCTGCCGCCCGTCCATGCCCACCGCCCGCATCACGCCGTACTGCCTCCGCCGCGCCGTCACGCCAAGCGAAATGCTGTTCGCCACGTTCAACACCGTCACGAGCGCGACCACCGCCGCGAAGCCGTAGACGCAGACCAGAAACGCCGCGTAGGTGCTGCGGTTGTCGTACTCGCGCTCATCCGAAAACGCCGCGCCGTCATCAAGCTGCGCGCGGATCGCCGCCACGTCCGCGTCCGCCGCGTCCTTCGTGAGCTGCACATAGACGAGCGTGTAGCCCTCGATGCCGGTGAGCGCAGCGAAGCGCTCATCGAGCAAAATCAGCGTTGTATGCCCCTCGGAGCTGCCGCTGTCGCTGAAGGGGTCGTAGCGGAGTTGCCCCGCGATCGGGATGCGCTCCCCCATGACCAGAACGCTGTCGCCCGCGTTATAGTCTCGGTCGGAAATGATAAACGCGGCGCTGCCGTCGGTCACGCGCGCGGGATCGCAGCCCTTTTCCAACAGACCGTCCCGCTTGAGCGCGTCTACATCAAAGGGTGAAAAAGAAATTATGTCAACCGATTGCAGGCTCACATCCTGCTCGCAGGAGGCGGGGACATCGAACACGGCGCGCCGCCCGAAGCTGCGCTTCACCCCCGACATAGCCGCCAGCGTATCCGGCAGGGAGGCATCGAGCGAATTGTCCGCGCCCTCCACGCTCAGCTCCGCCCACGCCGCCGACTGCGGCAGCAGGCAGTCCACCAGCTCCACCAGCACGGACACGCTCAGAAACAGGATGATGCTCAGCGCAAAGGACGCGGCCATGAGCAGCAGTCTGCGAGGCGACTGCACGGCGTGCTGCACGCCCATGGCCGTTTCCACGTTCAGTGCGTCGATGCAATTTGCCGTGTTTTCCGTCGTATGCTTTTCTCCGCCGGAGAGCGCTGTCACGGGGGATATCTTCGCCGCGCTGCGGGCGGGTCTGCGCGCCGCGAGCAGCACCGTCAGCACCCCCACCAGCGCGCCCGCGAGGATGCCGAGGATGCTCACGCCGAGCTGCGGCATATCCGCCCACTCGCCGCCGACCCCGTAGCGCAGCACGGCGCAGAGGATCCACGTCGCCGCCACGCCCGCGAGCGCTCCGAGCGGCACCGCCGTTTTGCACCAGTTCAGCGCCTCGAGCCGCACATAGCGCATGAGCTGCCGTCGGCTCATGCCGATGCAGCGCATCATGCCGAAGCTGCGCGTTCGCCGCGCCACGCTTGCGGACATACTGCCCGCGATCATAAACACCCCCGCGAGCAGCACCAGCACAAAGAGCACGCCCGCGATCGGAAGCAGCGAGCGCAGCGTCTGACTGTGCAAAAGCGCCGCGAGCTCCGCCGCGCCGTGCTTCGCGGAGAGCCGCGCGAGCTCCTGACGCGCCGCCATCTCCGCCATCGAGAACACGCCCGTCACGAGAAAGACCGCGATGGCGATGCAGCCCAGCGTCATGCGGTTTTCGCGGCGGTTTTGCCGCGCGGACAGGGGTATGAGAGAAAGCCAGCTCCGCATATCACTGCCTCCCGAGGTCGCGCAGCACGCCGTCCGAGACCTGCAACAGCCGATCCGCCGAGCGGGCGATGTCGGGGCTGTGCGTGATCATCACGATGGTCTGCCCGTAGCGGCGCGAGGCCTCACGCAGAAGCGCCATGACCTCCCGCGTGTTCTGCGAATCGAGGTTGCCGGTCGGCTCGTCCGCGAGAATGAGCCGCGGCTTCGTGAACAGGGCGCGTCCGATGGCGACGCGCTGCTGCTGTCCGCCGGAGAGCTGATGCGGGCGGTGATGCCGCCGGTGACTCAGATTCAGCACCTCGAGCAGCTCCTCCAGCGCCGCCCGGTCGGGCTTGCCGCGGTCGAGCAGGGTCGGAAACAGGATGTTCTGCTCCACCGTCAGCTCCGGCAAGAGGTTAAAAGCCTGAAAGATGAAGCCGATGTTCCGGCGGCGAAAGACCGTCAGCGCCTCATCGTCCATGCCGTGGATGTCCTCCCCGCCGATGAACACCTGCCCCGCCGTCGGCGCATCGAGCGCCCCGAGTATATTGAGCAGCGTGCTCTTGCCCGAGCCCGACTCGCCCACCACCGCCGCAAGCTGCCCTTTCGGCACCGTGAAGCTCACATCCCGCAGCGCGTGGACGGCGGTCTCGCCGCTGCCGTAGGTCTTGCTGATATTGCGCACTTCCAGTAAGTCCATATTCAGTCCTCCTTGTTCCGTTCTGCCCTTATTATAGGGGCACCCGACGGCGGCGCGCCATCGCTTCGGCTTACACTTGCCGCCGGATTCCTTACATTCTTGTAAGAAAGGTGGAATACTGTGAAATTTTCATAAAAACTTTCCCTCAAAATCGGATTTACTTTTCGGAAAAAAGCTGATATGATTTTAGTTGGATAAATATAATGGTCGTTGAGCCGAATATGAAGGAGGAGCACCATGGACTATTCCGTGATCTACGACAAACAGCGCGCCTATTACGACTCCGGCGTGACCCGTCCCGCCGCGTTCCGTGTGGACGCTCTCAAAAAGCTGCAGAAGGCGCTGAAGGAGAACACCCCCGCGCTCACCGAAGCCCTCAAAGCCGACCTCAACAAGCAGCCCATGGAGGTCATCGCCACCGAGACCGGCATGGTGATGCACGAGCTGAAATACGTCCGCCGCCACCTCAAACGCTGGATGCGGAAAAAGCACGTCAGCTCCCCGCTCTATACCTTCCCCTCCCGCTGCTTCATGTCGCCCGAGCCTCTGGGTCAGGTGCTCATCCTCTCGCCGTGGAACTACCCGCTGCAGCTCTGCCTCATGCCGCTCATCGGCGCGATCGCCGCGGGCAACTGCGTGGTGCTGAAGCCCTCCGTCAAAGCGCCCAACACCAGCCACGCCATCAAGGCCATGCTCGAATCCATCTACCCCGAGGACTACATTTTTGTCGCCGAGGGCAGCCGTGACGATACCGCCCAGCTCAACGAGCTCAAATGGGATCACGTCTTCTTCACCGGCTCCAAGGACGGCGGCCGCCACATCATGACCGATCAGGCCAGGTTCCTCACCCCCGTGACCCTCGAGCTCGGCGGCAAAAGCCCCGTCATCGTGGACAAGACCGCGAAGATCAAGCTCGCCGCCCGCCGCATCGCTTTCGGCAAGAGCCTCAACGCCGGTCAGACCTGCGTCGCGCCCGATTACCTGCTCATCCACGAGGATGTCAAGGACCAGTTCCTCGCCGAATACGAAAAGGCGCTCAAAAAGTTCTTCCCCCGCTCCCGCTATCAGAATCTCGTCACCATCGTCAACGACAAGCATTTCCTGCGGCTGTCGAGCTATCTGGAGGGCGCGGAGGTTGCCGTGGGCGGCATGACCGACCCCGAGCAGCGCCGCATCCAGCCCACCGTGCTCGTGAACGTCCCCGAGGACGCGCCCATCATGCAGGAGGAGATCTTCGGACCCATCCTGCCGCTGTTCACCTGGAAAGAAGTCGGCGAGGTCGTCGAGTTCATCCGTCGGCATGAGGAAAAGCCGCTCGCGCTCTATCTCTTCACGCAGGACAAGGCCATGCGCAAGACCATTCTGGAGCGCTGCTCCTTCGGCGGCGGCTGCTTCAACGACACCATCATGCACGTTTCCGGCAACAAGCTGCCCTTCGGCGGTGTCGGCACCTCCGGCATCGGCAGCTACCACGGCAAGCAGAGCTTCGTGGAGTTCTCGCACTACCGCAGCATCCTCACCCGCGGTGTCTGGTGCGACCCCTCCATGCGCTACTTCCCCTACGGCAAGCTCAAAACCGCCATGGTCAAGCTGTTTCTGAATCACTGAGACAACATATAACACATCCCCGGGCAGAAATGCTCGGGGATTTATGCTTGACAATTTCCGAAAATATGATATCATTTTGATATCACAAAGATTTCAACAAGGAGGCATACATTATGAATAACACGGAAGAAAAGGTTTTATACGGCAAGAAAAACGGCATGGCCGCGCTGATCGTTTCCATCCTCGCCTATGTCGCGGCGATGGGGCTGTGCATCCTCGGCGGCATCATGCTCGACAAGCACAAGGGCGGCGGCGGATTTCTGACCGTCGTCGGCATCCTCTGGCTCTGCATCGGCTGGATCCCCTGGCTCGGGCTGAAAGTGCTGAAGCCGCAGGAGGCGCTGGTGCTGACGCTGTTCGGCAAATACTACGGCACGCTCAAGGGTGAGGGTTTTTATTATGTAAACCCCTTCTGCGGCGCGGTGAATCCCGCCGCGGGCACCACGCCCACCACCGGCTCGACCAGCTCCGCATCGAAAAGCTCGCTGACCGCCATGCTCTCCGTCGCGTCCGCCGCCGGCAACGCCGCCGCCCAGACGCAGAACAAAAAGCTCTCCCTCAAGGTCATGACCCTCGACAACAACAAGCAGAAGATCAACGACTGCCTCGGCAACCCCGTCGAGATCGGCATCGTCGTCATCTGGAAGGTCGTCAACACCGCCAAGGCGGTCTTTAATGTCGACAACTACGTCGAATTCCTCTCCATCCAGACCGACAGCGCCCTGCGCAACATCGTCCGCATCTACCCCTACGATGTCGCCCCCAACGTGGACACCACCGGCGACGGCAAGGCCGACGAGGGCAGCCTCCGCGGCTCCAGTCAGGAGGTCGCCGACCGCATCCGCGAGGAGATCCAGCAGAAGGTCGAGATCGCGGGGCTCGAGATCCTCGAAGCCCGCATCACCTACCTCGCCTACGCCCCCGAGATCGCCGCCGTCATGCTCCAGCGGCAGCAGGCGAGCGCCATCATCGACGCGCGCAAGATGATCGTGGACGGCGCCGTCGGCATGGTGGAGATGGCGCTCGACCGCCTGAACGAGAAGCAGGTCGTGACCCTCGACGAGGAACGCAAGGCCGCCATGGTCTCCAACCTGCTCGTCGTCCTCTGCGGCAACCGCGACGCGCAGCCCGTCGTGAACTCCGGCAGCCTCTATTAACAGACAGGGAGATACCCATGGCCGAAAAGACCGACAAAAAACAACTCCTGCTGCGGCTCTCGCCCAAGCTCTACGACGAGCTCGCCCGCTGGGCGGAGGACGACTTCCGCTCCGTCAACGGGCAGATCGAATTTCTGCTGACCGAGTGCGTGAAGCAGCACAGGAAGAACGGAGGCTATGCGCCGCATGACAGCGATTGAAACACGCGCTTTGACAAAGCGTTTCGGCGGCACTCTCGCCGTGGACGCGCTCGATTTATCCATTGGGGAGGGCGAGCTCTTCGCCCTGCTCGGCGTGAACGGCGCGGGCAAGACCACCACCATCCGTATGCTCACGGGGCTGCTGCCCCCCGACGGCGGCGAGGCCTTTATCCACGGGCACAGCGTCACGCGGGACAGCCTCGCCTGCAAGCGGCTCACCGCCGTATCGCCGCAGGAGAGCGCTTTTGCGCCGAAGCTCAGCGTGCGCGAAAACCTCGAACTGATGGCGGGCATCTACGGCGCGGACAGGGCGGCTGCCCGTTCGAAAGCCGATGCCATGCTGACGGAGTTCGGGCTTTCCGCCTATGCCGACAAGCGCGCCAAAGCCCTCTCCGGCGGCTGGCAGCGGCGGCTGTCCATCGCCATGGCACTCGTGACGGAGCCGAAGATCCTCTTTCTCGACGAGCCGACGCTCGGGCTCGATGTGCTCGCGCGGCGGGAGCTGTGGCGGCATATCGCCGCGCTCAAGGGGCGCGTCACCGTCGTGCTCACCACGCATTATATGGAGGAGGCGGAGGCGCTGGCGGACAGGATTGGAATTATGTCAACCGGAAAGCTGAAAGCCGTCGGGACGCTCGACGAGCTTCGGGCGGCGACGGGCGCAAAAAATCTGGAGGACGCTTTCGTGGCGCTCGCCGGGGAGGGGAGGGCGCTTTTATGAACGGATTCCGCGCCTTTTCCGCGCGCTGCGCCAAGGAGCTGTGGCGCGACCCGCTGAATCTCTTTTTCTGCCTCGCCTTTCCGCTCGTGCTGCTTGTGATGTTCAGTCTGTTCGACATCCCCGCCGAGGTCTACCGCGTGGAGAATTTCACCCCCGGCATCGTCATTTTCGCCTACAGCTTCGTGTCCATGGCAGGCGGGATGCTGCTCGCCGCCGACCGCGAATCGAGCTTTTTCGCAAGGCTCTGCGCCGCGCCGGTGCGTCCGGCGGCGCTGCTCGGCGGCTATGCGCTGCCGCTGCTGCCGCTGTGTATCGCCCAGATGCTGCTCTTTCTTCTGGCGGCGGGGCTGCTCGGGCTCGGCTTCTCGGCGCGGCTCGTGCTCTGCCTGCTTGCCATGCTGCCCGCCGCGCTCTTTTACATCGCCTTCGGGCTCTTCCTCGGCGCGGCGATGGGGCAGAAGCAGATCGGCGGGCTCTATTCCATGTTCGTGACCCTCTCGACATGGCTGTCGGGGATGTGGTTTGACCTCTCCCTCATCGGGCGATGGATGGAGATCCTCGGCAAGGCGCTGCCCTTCTGGTACGCCGCAGACGCGGGACGCGCCGTGTTGAACGGAAATTATGTTAACTTACTTACCGACATTCCCGTGCTGCTCGGCTGGACGCTGCTGCTCGCCGCGCTCGCGGTGTGGAAGTTCGGCAGGCGGCTGAAAGGAGCATAGCATGAAAAAGTTCTGGAGTTATATTCTCATCGCCTTCGGGCTCGGCTGGCTGCTGCAATGCCTCGCCTGCCTAGCGGGCGGCGCGTGGCTCACGCTCATCAACACATTTGTTATGTTAACTCCACTCGTCGCGGCGTGGATCGTCTCCGGCGGTCTGAAGCGCGAGAAAAGCGGCATACGCTGGAAGCTGCACATCACGGGCAGGAACATAGCCGCGTGGCTCGCGGCGTGGTTTCTGCCGACGGTTTTGGCGGTGCTCGGCGCGCTGCTCTACTTCCTGATCTTCCCCGCCCGCTTCGACCCCACAATGCCCGCGCTCACCGCGCAGCTCGCCGCCACGGGACAGACGCTGCCCTTCAAGCCGTGGGTGCTCGTCCTCATCACACTCGCCGAGGCGCTGAGCTTCGCGCCCATCGTCAATATGTTCTTCGCCGTGGGCGAGGAGGCGGGCTGGCGCGGCTTTATGACCCCCTTCCTCACGGAGAGGCTCGGACGGCGCGTCGGGCTTCTCGTCGGCGGCTGCATCTGGGGGCTGTGGCACGCGCCGCTCATCGTGTTCGCGGGCTACAACTTCGGCACGGGCTACCTCGGCGCACCGTTCACGGGACCGCTCCTCATGTGCGTGGGCTGTATGGCACTCGGAATTATGTTAACTTATCTCTACGAGAAAACGGAGAGCATCTGGGCACCCGCACTGGCGCACGGCGCGTTCAACGCCGTCGCCGGAATCGGTATGTATTTTCAACGCGCCGATGTGACAAGTCTGGCGCTCGGCCCCTCCCCGCTGGGTCTTATCGCGGGCATCCCCCTGTTCGCCCTCGCCCTTATCGTGTTGCTGCGGAAAGAGAAAGAATAATATTATGTAAACAGCAAAAAGCCTCCCCTTGTGTAAAGGGAGGCTTTTTCATACCCTATTGTGTAAGGGGAGGGGGCCGACCCCTCGTTACCCAAATCGCAACCCAACAAAGTGGTTGCGATTTGGAAAGGAAGAAGGACGCAGCGGATGTGGAGCTTTCGCCTTACTGCGGAAGCGAAACGGAGCTGCGTTCTTCTGACGTCTCCAGCGGTACCGCCGTAGCGGGGGCAAAGTCGGTTTCGAAGTCCGCGGGCATATCCTCCGATTCCATCTCCGATTCCATCTCCGATTCCGCCTCCGCTTCCGCCGCTTCCGTGCCCTGCAGGCGCAGGTTCATATAGGTCGCATAGCTGCCTGTGCCGAACAGACCGCCGAGCGACGCGGTCGTTTCGCCGTAGCCCGTCCACTTATCCGCGCGGATCGCCTGCACCGTGGAGCGGTAGCCGACCACCGTGCCGGGGTAGCTGTCCATGACGGTCCGCTGCAAACTGCGGCAGAGCTCCACGCGCTGCTCCTTATTGAGGCAGTGGCGGAGCTGCTCATAGGCGCTGTCGAAGCTCTCGGACTGCCAGCCGGAGAGATTCCTGCCGCCGGCATAGCGCGCCGCCATATCCTGCGGGTCGATGCTGCCCTCGTGGCTCAGCAGGCACAGATCCCAGTCGCCGCCCTTGCGGCAGCGGCTTTGAAGCTCCGAGGGCTCCAGCGTGATCCAGTCGATCGAGAAGCCGAGCTCCGCCAGATCGCGGGCGAGGACGGTCGCCGCCGCGGTCGCCCAGCTGTCCTCCGTGCCGGAGTAGAGACGGAAGCGCAGCTCCATGGTGTTGTCGCGCGATTCGAGCACGCCGTCGCCGTCGTAATCCTGATAGAGCGAGCCCGCGAGCAGCACCGCCGACTGCGCGGGGTCGAGCGTGAAGCGGTCGGATTCGTCCGTATGGTAGGGCGAGCGCGGCCCGATGAAGGCATCCTCCTGCTGCCCGACATCGCCGAAGCCCATCAGATAGATCGACTCCTTGTCCATGGCATACAGGATCGCATCGCGCACCACGCTGTCCGACAGCGCACCCGACGCGGTGTTCATCACCAGCTCGCAATAGCCGCGATTGGGCCCGAGCACCTCGAAGGTCTCGATCCCGACTTCGTTTTCCAACGAGAAAAGCTGCACGTCCGTCAGATCCATGCAGGCATCCGCCAGCCCGTCCACCAGCGCGTTGGAGGCGTTGGTCGTGAGGTCGTAGCAGCGGAACACGAGCTCGTCTATGTAGGCGCGGCCGGCGAAGTAGTCCGCCCGCGCGGTGAAGCGCCATTCGGTCTGCGTCTCGCCGGCCCCGAGCTCCACGGGCTGATACACAAAGGGCCCCGTGCCGACCATGGCGGTATTGTCCATGGACGCGGGCGCGGTGCTGCACGCCGACCACAGCGCTTTGGGCAAAATCGGGACTTCGGTGTACATCATATCGCCCTTGACGAAGTCCGTCGTGATGATGACGGTATAGTCGTCGGGGCAGTCGATGGAGCGGATGCCGTCAAAGTCGTCCGTGTTCTGTCCGTACTGCATGAACAGCTCATAGCTGAACTTCACGTCCGCGCTCGTGAGCGGCGTATGCGCCTCGTCCGCGAAGCTGACACCGCGATGCAGCCGGATCGTCCAGGTCAACCCGTCCGAGGAGAGATCATAGCTCTCCACCAGGCAGCTTTCCGGCTCATAGTCCGCGCCGACGCGCCACAGCGGGTCGTAGCAAAGCAGGAAGAACTCCCGCGAGAGCGCCGCCTGCGCCGTGAAGGGGTTGAAGCCGTCCGGCTCCGTGCCCACCGCCACGCAGAAGCTGCCCGAGCCGCCGCGCACGGAGGAATTCGCCTTATTCGATTGACCGCCGCAGCCCGCAGCAAGCAGCATCAGCGCCGCCAGCAGAGCCGCCAGTATCCGTTTTTTCATCGCAGACTCACATATTCCTTTTCGACGTAGGCGCTGGTGTAGGCACGCAGCACCGCCGCATAATACATTTTGAAGGAGACGATGTCACCGACCCTGTAGCCGGAGGCGCGGTTGAGGTTGAGCAGCGTATGGTCGCTGCTGCCGCCGAGGATGACGATGCGGTGGTCGATCGGAAGCAGCGTGTCCCGATCCACGTCCTGCACCCCGCAGGCGACGATGCCGCGCCGCATCGGTCCGAGGTCGGGGCGCTCGATGATGTGCCCGAAGGCATCGCCGCCGATGATGCCGGTGGGCTTGGAGTCCTTGTCCTTGATCTCGACGAGCTGCGCCGAGAAGATGAAGGCATCGTCCCGCATCCCGGGGACGGTCTTGCAGCCGACGGAGTCCCAGCCGACCAGCCACGCCTCGCCCATGCGGGCATGGTTGACCCGCGGCGGCATCCCGCCCGCGAGCAGCAGTGTCTCCGCCGCCGTGGACATACCCGAGATGTAGCGCAGCTTCACGCCGAAGCGGCTCTCGAGCCTCTCCGCCACCTCCACGAGGGCGGTCATATTCTCCGCCGTCGTCGTCACGCCGCCGAAGCAGCCGAGGTTGGTGCCGACACCGAGCAGCTCGAGCCACGGCTCGTCCAGCACCGCCTGCGCCGTCGCCGCAATGTCCGCCTCGTTCTTGAAAAAGCAGCCCTCGCGCAGATCGCCCATGTCGAGCGCGAGGATGACCCCGTGGCGTTTGCCCTGCCGCTTTGCCTCCGCGCCGAGGGCATGGATGGTGCCGATCTCGGACTGGTAGCTCATCTCGCTGTCGCGCACCACGCTCTCGAGCTCCCAGGGCTGCGCCACGCGGATGAGGAAGCGGGGCTTATCGGTTTTCATCGACGCGAGATTCATAAGCCGCGCATCCGCGAGACTGTCGCAGCGGCTTTTGTTCAGCATATCGATGATCGGCGCGTCCGCGCAGACGCACTTGGTCACGGCGGCGAAATGCCGCCCCTCCGCGTGCAGGATGTCCGCGAGCTTGTTAACGTTTTCCAAAAGGATGTTCAAATCGCAGGTGATACGAGGCCAGCCCATCATTCTTCCTCCGATTCCGAAAGCCCGTCCCGCAGCATACGCCGCGCCGCCGCCGCCATGTCGCAGCCGAGCGAGACCGCCACCGGCTCCAGCACCGCCCGCGCACCCGCATCCAGCAGCCCGTTTTCGCACAGAAGCGACACGAAGCCCTCCGCCTCCGCTTTCGTCAGTCCGAGCCGCCGCAGATACGACAGCTCCAGCGCAGGCGTTGTGTGTGTGTAGTGCATCGCGAGCGAGGGCGACGCAAAGATCGCGCCCAGACGGCGCAGACTTTCATCCAAATTTCGTTCCATAGCCGCATTATACCATACCCGACGGGAATTTCAAACCACAGGGTCAAAAACTTGTTGAATGTTTTCCCGTGGGGTGGTATGGTGGAGGAAACAAGCATCCGAAAGGAGGAAGAAGCATGAAGAAAATCGAAGGTGCGACACCGGCGATCGGCCCCTATTCCGCGGGCGTGGCGGCGGGCGGACTGCTGTTTGTGTCGGGGCAGCTCCCCGTGAACGCGGAGGGCAAGTTCCCGCTCGGCATCAAGGCGCAGGCGGCGCAGTGCATCGAGAATCTCAAGGTCGTGCTCGAAAACGGCGGCAGCGACCTGCAGCACGTTGTCAAGACCACCGTGTTCCTGCGCTCCATAAACGACTTCGGCGCGGTCAACGAGGTCTACGCCCAGTACTTCGACGGCGCGGTGCTGCCCGCGCGCTCCTGCGTGCAGGTCGCGGCGCTGCCCAAGGACGCACCATTGGAGATGGAAGCGATCGCGATAGTAGTTTGATCTGCTCGGGCGAAGTGAATTCGCCCGGCATAACCCGGGGGGCATCCGCCCCTTGCGGATTTACGCCCGCCCCCGGCGGGCGGCTCGCGCTGCCCGCGCTTCGCAGAGCTATCGCTCTAATCAAATAAACAGCCGCACAAAAGACGACCCTGCCGAGGCATCGGCAGGGTC
>JAZUEL010000041.1:0-9896 GCA_045640125.1 Oscillospiraceae bacterium | reverse complement strand
CGCCGCGCTGGAACGGACGGATAACCACGTCACCATCTACGAGCGGCAGGCGCGGCTCGGCAAAAAGCTCATGGCGACGGGAAACGGGCGCTGCAACCTCTCCAACCGCAGCGAGCTTTTTCCCCATTACCACGGCGACCGCGGCTTTGCCATGACCGCGCTCGACCGCTTCCCCGCCGATAAGACGCTGGAATGGTTCGGCTCACTCGGGCTTATGACCGTGACGGAGCCCTCCGGACGGGTCTACCCCGCTTCGGACACCGCCTCGAGCGTGCTGGACTGTCTGCGTTTTGCGCTCGCGGAGCGCGGCGCGGAGATCGTAACGGATGAGATCCGCTACGCCGCCTCCACGGGGCGCGGTTTCGTGCTGCGCGGGGCAGAGGAATACCGCGCCGACCGGCTTATCATCGCCGCGGGCGGCGCTGCGGGTGCGAAGCTCGGCGGCAGCATGAGCGCGTATAAGCTGCTCGCCGCCTTCGGTCATACGAGCAGCCCGCTGACACCCGCGCTCGTGCAGCTCAAGACCGACAACCGCTTCACCCGTGCGCTCAAGGGCGTGCGCTGCACCTGCGGGCTGACGCTGGAGCAGGCGGGGCTTGTGACGGCGCGGAGCCGCGGCGAGGTGCAGTTCACGGACTACGGCGTGTCCGGTCCCGCCGTGTTCGACATCAGCCGCGCCGCCGCCTGTGCCGAGGAGAATGCGGCGGTCGTGCTCGACCTGTTCCCCGAGCTGGATGAAGCGGATGTCATCGCCTATCTGCATAATAAAAAGTCTGATTTTCCCAATGTTTTGGCAGAAAACATTTTCACGGGAGCTTTGCACAATTCCATATCCCGCACGCTGACGCGCCGTGCGGAGATCCCCGCCGACACCCGTCTGTGGGCGTTGTCGGACGATGCGCTGTCCGCGCTGGCGACGCTCGCCAAGCGCTTTTCGCTGCCCCTGCTCGGCACGCTGGGCTTTGACGCGGCGCAGGTCACGGCGGGCGGCGTGGAGACGGAGTATTTCGACCCCGTTACGATGGAAAGCCGCCTCTGCCCGGGGCTCTACGCCTGCGGCGAGGAGCTGAACGTGGACGGCGACTGCGGCGGCTACAACCTGCAATGGGCGTGGTCGAGCGGACGCGCCGCGGGTCTCGCGGCGGGAGGCGTGCGATGATACGAGTCCGAAACCTCTCCCTGCGCCCCGATGACGGTGAGGAACGGCTCACGGCGCTTGCCGAAAAAGCGCTCGGCTGCCGCGTGCAGAGCCTTTCCGTCGCCCGCAAAAGCGTGGATGCACGGAAGAAAAACGACGTGCGCCTGATCTACACCGTGGACGTAAGCGTGGCGGACGAGGCCTCCGCGCTCGCCAAAGCCGACGGCAAAACGGTCACGCCCGCGCCCGTCCAGACCTACGCGCCGCCCGTCTGCGCGGCGCTGCCGGAGAAGCGCCCCGTGGTCGTGGGCTTCGGTCCGGCGGGGATGTTCGCGGCGCTGCTGCTCGCGGAGGCGGGCCTGTGCCCCGTCGTGCTGGAACGCGGCGACCGCGTGGAAAAGCGCGCCGAAAAGGTGAATGCCATGAAGCAAAGCGGCGTGCTTGACCCCGAATCGAACATCCAGTTCGGCGAGGGCGGCGCGGGCGCGTTTTCCGACGGCAAGCTCACCACCGGTGTCAGCGACCGCCGCATCCCCTATGTGCTGCGGCGGCTCATCGAGCACGGCGCACCCGCCGACATCGCCTGGGCCGCCAAGCCCCACATCGGCACCGACCGGCTCCCCGCCGTCTGCGCCGCCATCCGAAGGCGCATTGAGTCGCTGGGCGGGGAAGTGCGCTTCGGCGAAAGGCTCACGGAGCTGGAGAGCGAAAACGGCGTGCTGACGGCGGCGCATACGCAGACGGGACGCATCGCCTGCGATCGGCTCATTCTCGCCTGCGGCCACAGCGCACGAGACACCTTTGAAATGTTATGTAAACTTTCTGTCCCCATGCAGCCGAAGCCCTTTGCCATGGGTGTGCGTATCGAGCATCGGCAGGCGGACACCGACCGCGCCCAGTACGGCGGTTTTGCCGGTCACCCCGCGCTGCCTCCGGCGGACTATGCGCTGGCGTGTCAGCTCCCGAACGGGCGGCGGGTCTATACCTTCTGTATGTGTCCCGGCGGAGAGGTGATGCCTGCCGCGAGCGAGGCGGGGCTGCTCTGCACCAATGGCGCGAGCCCGTACGCCAGAAATTATGTAAACTCAAACGCCGCGCTGCTGACGGCGCTCGACCCCGCCGACTTTCCGTATGACGGGATTCTGGGCGGGTTGCAGTGGCAGCGCGAGCTGGAGCGCCGCGCCTTTGAGCTCGGCGGTGGCGGCTACGTCGCGCCCGCGCAGACCGTGGGCGGCTTCCTTGCGGGCAAGTGCCTGCCCTTCGGCAAGGTCGAGCCCTCCTATCGCCCGGGCGTGAAAAACGTCGATCTGCGGCAAGTGCTGCCGTCCGTCATCACGGAATCGCTTGCGGCGGCGCTGCCGGTGTTCGCCCGCAAGCTCAAAAGCTTTGCCGAGCCGGACGGCGTGCTGACCGCGCCGGAGACGCGCTCGTCTTCGCCTGTGCGTATGCTGCGGGATGAGGGCTTGCAATGTCCCGCGCTGCGCGGTCTGTTCCCCTGCGGCGAGGGCGCGGGCTGGGCGGGGGGCATCATGTCCGCCGCCGTGGATGGTATGAAGTGTGCCGAAGCCCTAATTGCAAGCATAAATCCATAAACTTAGTCGGCTAAAATGCTGCGCTTTTACCAAAAATCCCGTCCGATGCAATTCTTTGATGCATGGGCGGGTTTTTTCCTTTATAATGGATGCACAACAGACCTTACAAGTCTAAATTACCAGGGAGGAAATGCAATGAAGAAAACTTGGAAACTCATCGTGACGATCGCCTGCATCGCGGCGATGGTGCTGTCGCTGGGCGTTGGCGCGTTCGCCATGGAGATCCCCGAGGGTGTCACCGATGAGGACATCTACACGATGGCCCGCCGCGCGCTCGACGCGCAGGAGATCCAGAACGTCATGACCTGGCACGTGATGTACCACTGCTGGGGCGAGCATATGGCGGAGCTGGAGAACATCTGGGTGCAGGAATACGAAAACCGCGCCACTGCGTCCTTCGGCCAGAACCAGGGCTTTATGGTCGGCTATGACTCCATCCTCGAAGCCTACGGCGAAAACCATGACGCTTCCTGGCTGGAATCCGCCAAGAAGTACTGCGATGTCAACGGCATCGACATCGAGGGCTGGACGGACGAGGAAATCCTCGAGGTCTACGGCGGTGTCGGTCAGCTTCTTCTCCACGTGACCACCACGGCCTGCATCGAGGTCGCCGGAGACGGTCAGACCGCGAAGGCTTACTGGTACTCCCCCGGCATGATCTGCGAATCCGGCCAGACCGGCAACACCATCTGGGAAGCCTACGGCGCGGACTTCGTGAAGGAGAACGGCGTCTGGAAGATGTGGCATCTGCATATGTTCACGGACTTCATGGGCGGCTTCTACATCACCCTCGGCGGTAAGACCAACGGCAACTGGAGCGTCCCCGGCGGCGGTGCGCCCTCCGGCGAGGCTTCCGATGAAGCGGACGATAACGAGCAGGGCGAATGGCACGGCTACGGCGGCAGCCAGATGTCCACCAAGCACGAGTATCTGTACGCTCAGCAGTATTATGAGTTCAGCCACGACCGTCTGCGCGAGGACATGGAGATCTTCATCCCCCTGCCCTACGAGACCTGGAGCTTTGACGATCCCAACTACGGCCTGACCCGCGAGCAGTACGAGAGCTACGGCATCGACCTCGACGCCTGGTACGCCGCGCATGAGACCGATGCGAACGTCGGCGTGGACGTGGTGGAAAAGGACGGCGAGAGCTTTGTGAAGCTCGGCGATCTGCTGGATCTGCTCGGCCTGTAAAACCGTATATAACAAGGCTGCACGGGTTTTCCCGTGCAGCTTTTTTTATTCTTCCTTTTGTTCCGCTTGGGGTTTGGCTTTCTTTTTGGCGCGGCGGGTTTTGGCGGATTTTACGATGAGGACGACGGCGAGGGCGACAAGCCCGAGCAGCACGATCACCGGCAGCGCCGCAATGATGAACGCAAACAGCTCCGCAAAGAAATTGCCCACGCCCTTGAGCGTGTCCGTGAAGCGCTGCTCGATGGAACGCCAGTAGCCGGGCTCCGGCTCGGGCGTGTATTCCTTGACCTCGGTGACGGACAGCGTCAGCGTGGAATAGTTCACGAGGCTGTCCCAGCTGTTGAGGGTGGTGGTGAGACTTTCGATGTTGTAGCGTACATCCGCGAGTCTGTCCTCGATGTTCAGCATATCCTCCACCGTCTCGCACTTGGCGAGCATGGCGAGCAGACGCTCCTCCTCCACACGGTAGGTGGCGAGGCGGCTCTCCGTGTCACGGTATTGCCCGCCGATGTTCTCAGCGCTCACGGTGCAGCTCGTCACATTGCCGAGAGCGGAGAGATTTTCGGTCACATAGGAAAAGGAACTGCGCGGGATGCGGATGGTGTAGTCGGCGCTGCGGTGCCCGTCGGTGTAGTAGTCCGAGCCGCGGACGGAGCTGGATTCGAGGAAACCGCCCCAGTAGGCGATCATCTGACGGATGCCCTCGCAGGTGGCATCAAAATCGCGCGTCTCGATGAAAGCGCTGCCGGAGTAGATGATCTTTTCGTCGTCAAAGCTCGCGGTCTCGCCGCTGCTGTTTGACGGCTGTGCCTCGGGCGCGGGCGCTTCGGCGGGCTCGGCGATGACGGCGAAGCCGTTCACGCCGCCCGCTATGGCGGCGCTGTCCTCCTCGTAATAGACCTCCTCCATCATCGGGGCTTCCATGGGCATGGTCGAAGCGGCCTTGTCCGCCGATGCGCCGCAGGCGCACAGGCTCACGATCAGCAAGAGAGAAACGACAAGAGAAACGATCTTTTTCATAATAATCCTCCTAACAAAAACTCCGTCCCGTGGTTTTATCCATAAGACGGAGTTTTTTACAATTTGTTCCCTGAATTTGTTCTCTTAGTAGGCTACGCCCCAGAAGATATCCGTGGTGCAGTCCTTGCCGCAGATCGGGCATTTGCCCGTGGTGCCGGACTGGTCAAAGGGCATACAGCGGCTGGAAACACCCGCCTTTTCCTTCATGGCGAGCTCGCAGTCGAGGCTGCCGCACCACTTGGTGCGCGCAAAGCCGCCGCCGTTTTCCGCCATCTCCTTGACGGCCTCCCAGCCCTCGAGCTCGTAGATGTGCTCGGTGAGATTCTGCTCCGCCATGGCGTAGAGATTGTCATGAACGTCCTGCAGGAGCTTCTGCACGGCACTCTCCAGCTCGTCGAGCGGCACGAAGGTCTTTTCGCCGTTGTCGCGGCGGGCGATGCAGCACTGGTTCTGCTCCATATCCTTGGGACCGATCACCACGCGCAGGGGCACGCCCTTCATCTCGTACTGGGCGAACTTCCAGCCCGCGGACTGGTCGGAGTCGTCCATCGTCACGCGCAGACCCATCGCCGTCAGACGGTCACGCAGCGCCGCCGCCGCTTCGAGCACGCCGGGCTTGTGCTGCGCGATGGGCAGCACCACGACCTGAATGGGCGCGATGGCGGGGGGCAGAACGAGACCGTTGTTGTCGGAGTGGGTCATGATGACCGCGCCGATGAGGCGGGAGCTCGCGCCCCAGGAGGTCTGGAACGGGTATTGCAGGGTGTTGTCGCGGCCGGTGTAGGTCACGTCGTAGGCCTTAGAGAATTTGTCGCCGAAGTAGTGGCTGGTGCCGGACTGGAGCGCCTTGTGATCCTTCATCATGCACTCGATGGTGTAGGTCGCCTCGGCACCGGCGAATTTCTCCTTGTCGGTCTTGCGACCCTTGACCACGGGCATGGCGAGGTAGTTTTTGCAGAAATCGGCGTAGCAGTTGAGCTGCTGCTCGGTCTCCGCCTTGGCCTCCTCGGCGGTCTCGTGGATGGTGTGACCCTCCTGCCACCAGAACTCACGGCTTCGCAGGAAGGGGCGGGTGGTCTTTTCCCAGCGGATGACGGAGCACCACTGGTTATATAGCATCGGAAGCTCGCGCCAGCTGTGCAGAACGTGCGACCAGTGGTCGCAGAACATGGTCTCGGAGGTCGGACGGAACGCCAGCCGCTCTTCCAGCTCCTCGCTGCCGCCGTGCGTGACCCATGCCACCTCGGGCGCGAAGCCCTCCACGAGCTCGCCCTCCTTTTTCAGAAGGCTCTCGGGGATCAAAACGGGCATCGCCACGTTGGTGTGTCCGGTCTTTTTGAACTCGCCGTCCATCAGACGCTGGATGTTTTCCCAGATCGCGTAGCCGTAGGGACGCAGGATGAGGAAGCCCTTGACGCTGGCGTAGTCCACGAGCTCCGCTTTGAGGCAGATGTCGGTGTACCACTGGGCGAAGTCCTGCTCCATATCGGTGATCGACGCGACTTTTTTATCTTTAGCCATGGATAAGCACACTCCTTATCAATTTAACCTATATATTTTATCTGTGCCGTCGGGACTTGTCAAGAGCGCATTGAGAAACCCCCTCAGTCAGCTTCGCTGACAGCTCCCCCAAGGGCGCCTTGGTCTATGCACAATCCAAAGCCTCCCTCGGGGGAGGTGCCGCGCAGCGGCGGTGGGGGTTCGTTGCTGCACGTTGACGAAAGAATGGAAATGTGCTATATATATTCTGTTAAACTATCTTTTAAAAACGACCTTTCAGGAGGTTCATCTTGAACAAACAACGATTTTTGACGGAGCTGCGGCGGCTTTTGATCTTCATGACCGAGTCTGACCGCAATCTCACCGTCAACCAATACGCCGCCATGTTTGACGAGGCGGGCGAGCAGGGGGAGCAGGCGCTGCTGGAGCAGCTCGGCTCGCCGACAAAGCTCGCCATTTCGCTGTCGCGCGGCTATCAGCCCGGGCAGCTCACGACGGAGACCAGGCAGCGCGAGGTGCTGAAAAAGGCGGAGGATGCCGCCAAGGCCGCCAAGCTCGAGCATTTGGACGAGGACTATGACCCCGTCGCGGCGGAGGAGAACGACCCCGTCGCCATTATCATGCGCTCGCTGGACGAGCCGGACGAGCCCGAAGCCGAGCCGGAGGACGAGCCGGAAGATGAGCCGGTCGAGGCGGAGGCGGATGAGCTCGCGGACGAGGACGAAGATCTGTGGGACGAGGACGATGAGCCTCTGGACCTGCGCTATGAGCGCGTCGGCGCGGCGCTGCCGCAGGGCGCGGGCGTGACGCTGCTGACGGTGATCTTGCTGGTCGTCGGCGTGCCGCTGGCGGCGCTTGTACTCGCCGTGGCGGCGGTCTGGCTGATCCCGGGCGCGGCCGGTCTCGGTGCGTCGCTGCTGAGCGCGATCGCGGCGCTGTGGTGCCTCAACTATCTCGCGGATACGCTGCTCGTGCTCGGCGTGGCCTTTGCCGCGCTGGCGCTCGGTCTGTTGCTGCTCTGGTGCGGCATTTGGCTGGATGTGCGTCTGGTGGGTCTGTATGTGCGCGGCGTGCGCTGGCTGTGCGGAAAGCTGCTGGGAAAGAAGGTGCGCGTATGAAAAAAGCGTGGAGAATCTTCGGAACGGCAGCGCTCATTTGCCTTGTTCTCGGTGTCGTGCTGATCGCCGCAGGCTTCTTTATGGACAGCTCGCCCCTTATCATCCGCGAGCATGGCAGTCTGGACGAATACTTCGTCCGGCTCGCGACCAACTGGAAAATATTCACCGCGGACATTCAGAGCCTTTTCGGCTGACAATATTGCGTTTGCGGCGGCACAGCTTGTCTGTGCCGCTGTTTTTTATACCCAAATTCGCCGCCCCGCGGGACGCTGTTTTCCGTAATAATGCCAAAAGCGCGGCTTTTGGCATAATATGTCTTGCAAGGCGGCGTGCGGCGTGCTATCATGTTCGCATCTCGCGGACACATTACCGCGTATGGAGGACAGAATATGGCCGATCCCACACAGAAAAAGTTTTATCTGGTCGAGGGAAGTGCCCTGCCGGAGGTGTTCATCCGTGTCACGCAGGCGCGGGAGCTTCTGGATACGGGCCGCGCTCAGACCGTTGCGGAGGCCGCCGCCATGGCGGGCATCTCCCGCAGCGCCTACTATAAATACCGCGACACCGTGCTGCCCTTCCGCGACCTCGGCCGCGGCCGCATCGTCACCTTTCAGCTTTTGCTGCGCGATGTGACGGGCACGCTCTCGGATGTGCTGGCGGTGTTTTCGCGCAGCGGCGCGAACATCCTTACGATCAACCAGTCCATCCCCACCAACGGCACCGCTCCCGTCACCGTTGCGGCGGACACGGCGGGGCTGTCCGTGTCCACGGAGGCGCTGCTGGAAAAAATTTCGGCTCTCGACGGTATCATCAAGGCCGCCGTATTAGCGGGGTGATAGTGTGAAAGTTTCTTTCACACTATCACGAATAAAAAAATAATCATCTTATCATTCCTTTGCTTCGCGTGATAAGATGCAGTTTAATTTTTTATGCCGACGCGAAGCGGAGGAATGGATGATTACTATGAAAAAATTTGCGATCTTAGGCTACGGCACCGTCGGCAAGGCGGTCGCCGAGGTGTGGGACGAGCTGCCCCAAAAGCCGCTGGCGCAGGGGCCGATCCTCGTTCGCCATGCCTATCCGGCGGACAGGTTTTCGGCGTATCTCACGGAGGATTTTGCCGTCATTGAAAACGACCCCGAGGTAGCGGTCGTCGCCGAGGTCATCGGCGGCACGGACGATGCCTACACTTACTCCAAGCGGGCGCTGCTCGCGGGGAAGAGCGTGGTCTCCAGCAACAAGGCGCTGGTCGCCGCCCACGGCGCGGAGCTGTGCGCGCTGGCAAAACAGATGGGCGTGAGCTACCGCTTCGAGGCGGCTGTCGCGGGCGGCATTCCGCTGCTCGCGCCGCTGACGGAGTCTCTCGCCTCCAACCGCGTCACGGAGCTTTGCGGCATCCTCAACGGCACGACGAACTACATCCTAACCGCCATGAAAACCGAGGGCGCGGCATACGGCGACGCGCTGAAAAAGGCGCAGGAGCTGGGCTTCGCCGAGGCCGACCCCACCGCCGACGTGGAGGGACACGACGCGGGACGTAAGACCGCCATCCTCGCCTCGCTGGCGTTTGGGAAAAACGTCCGCTACGAAGACCTGTCCGTGCAGGGCATCACGAAAATCACCTCGGCGGATCTCGAACTGGCGGATGCGCTCGGCTGCGCCGTCAAGCTCATAGGCCACACCGGCTGCACCGAGGCGGGCATCTACGCCTTTGTCGAGCCGCATCTCATCCCGCGGGACAAGCTGCTCTCTGCGGTGGACGGCGTGATGAACGCCTGCATGGTGCGGTGCAGCGCCGCCAATGAGCTGATGTTCTACGGTCCCGGCGCGGGCGGTCGTCCCACGGCGAGCGCCGTGTGCTCCGATCTGCTGGCGGCGGCGAAGCATGAGGGCGACTGCATGGAGCTTTCGGACGAGCCCGCGTCGCTTCTGAGCGCGGACGAGCTGCCGAGCCGCTGGTACGTCCGCTCGCCGGACGAGCCCGATGCCCTGCTGGCGGCGTTTCCGACGGCGCATCCCGTATACGGCGCGAGCGGCGAAGCGGGCTTTATCACCGAAGCCTGCACCAAATCCGCTTTGACCGAGGCGCTGCGGGCGGTCAACGCCGCGTGTGCGTGGCGCGTGCTCGATTGACGGAATAGAATGTAACGGGGCAATGCCCTTTCAGACTGTCAAAGAAGTAGAATTTTGTCTGCGAAGCGCGGTCAGCGCGAGCCGTCGTCAGAAGAAATATACTCCGTTCCGCTTCCGCCTATGGCGAAAGCTCCACATCCGTATGTTCCTTCTTCCTCTCCCAAACAAAACATAGGTTTTGTTTGGGACCCAAGATAGGCG
>JAZUEL010000040.1:0-69683 GCA_045640125.1 Oscillospiraceae bacterium | reverse complement strand
GAAGCTGCTGCTCTGTTGGCAATTTCACGGTGTTCAGTCCAATGAACCCGTGCTTGCATAATTAACTTCTATGAAAGGTTTTGCAATCTTAACTTCCGCCTGGCGACCTCGCCAACTGGAAATTATCTTTGCAATTCAACTCAAAACAAGGAGGTTACATCTATGACACGCAAAATGATGTCGCGGCTTTTGAAGGCCGTTCTTCTGATTGCCGCTGCCTTGGCGGCGCTGTTTTTCTTCACCTTTCTTCCCTTCTATGGACATGAGCTTATGAGGACAGAAACCGAATTTGCGTGGGCCTACTGGCCCTGCCAGATCTGGGCATGGATATTCGCTCTCCCCATTTTCGCGGCGGTTTTTCCGGCATGGGAAATTTTCGGAAGCATCGAAAATGCAGGCGAAGCGTTTTCCCGTAAAAACGCAAAAGCGTTCCGCTTGCTCTCCGTTCTCGCCTTTTCCGATGCGATCATCTTCCCTCTCGGTATGATCACAATCGCTTTTATGGGCGCAGGCAGCGCGGCGCTGACCGTTCTCGTAACGCCTGTGGTCATCTTTATCACCGCCGCCATCGGATTGGCTTGCTATGTCATGAGCCGTCTTGTGGGCGATGCCGCCGAGATGCAGGATGAAAACGATCTGACGATATGAGGGCAGCGCTATGATCATCGTGAATCTGGATGTGATGCTCGCCAAGCGTAAAATGAGCCTGACGGAGCTTTCGGAGAAGGTCGGCTTGACCTTGGCGAATCTCTCCGTGTTGAAAACCGGCAAGGCCAAGGCCGTGCGATTTTCCACGCTCGATGCAATATGCAAAGCGCTTGACTGCCAGCCCGGCGACATACTGGAATGGAAAGAAGATTGAAAAATGCTCCCGACTCGGATTTGAGTCGGGAGCAAATGTTTTAGGGAGAAATCAGTAGCCGGCGCGGAACTCGTCCATGAACGCAGGATCGGTGTCGAAGCCGGACATAGCGAGGATCTCATCGTAGTTGATGGCACTGCCCGCCGTCAGAGAATCCACGGTCACGGTGCCGTCCGCCGCAAAGGTCATCACGGCGCTGTCCTTGGTCGTCATGGGGACATTGGAGTCCACATAGTTGAACGTGACCTGCACGCCCGCATCGGTGGGTAGGACCTCGGCGATCATGCCGTAGCTGTCACCGCGGCAGAAAGAGCCGATGTTGGCGTAGGTGAAGTTGATCTCGTATTTATCGGTGGGGTTGTTGTAATCCCAGGTAAACTTGGAGCCGGCGGGGCTGATCGTGCCGTAACGGGGTTCCTGGAAGGTGTGGTTGTGAGCCCAGAGGAAAATGACGTTGGGATAGTTGTTCAGAAGGTCCATGAGCACACCGTTGTTCTCGGTCTGGCGGTGGTCCGAGTTAGGGATGCCGTGGGTCGCCGTGGCGCAGGCCAGATGCAGGGGGAAATGGCTGACGACAAAAATGGGGATATTGTTGGGGGCAGCGGCAAGATATTCGCTGATCGCGTCGATCTGCTCCTGCGCGAAAACATACTGTTCCGCCGCCGCGCCGATATCATAAACGATATAGCTGTCGGTTTTGACCACTTCGCCGGTATAGGTAAAGCCCTCACCCAGTTCATCCCAGGTCGCGCCGGGAGCGCCGGCTTTCCATTCCTGGTTGCCGGTGGTAACATTGTAGCGACCGGGCAGCAGCTCATCCAGCATCGCCTTAAAGGAATCGAACATGGACTGATCCCAGTTCTTTTCGCAGAGATCACCGGAATAGCTCAGCAGCTCGAGCTGATCGCTGTAAACCGCGAGCTGATCCTCCAGCCATACACGGAAGCCGGGAAGCTCACCGTGCTGATCGGCGGCAAAGGCAAGGAAATGTGCGTTGGGGTCAAGCTCCACGTCGATGGGCTCGGCGTGATCGGGCACGGGCTGTTCGGATGCAGCGACAGGGGCTGCGGGAATCGCGCCGCTTCCGCCGGCTTCATTGGTGGCAGGCTCCGCAGAGGGCTCACCCGAGGGCTCGCCGGAGGCATCCCCCGCCTGCGCGGGTGCTTCTTCTACAAGCACAGGTGCAGGCGTTTCCTGTGTCGCTTCTTCCGTCGCTGTACCGCAGGCACACAGAGCCAGCAGCAGGCAGAGCGCAAGCACCAAGCTTAACAGTTTTTTCATGGTTTGTTCTCCTTTTGTTATAAACTACGACGCTATTATAACAAATAATTCACAAATCGCAAGAAATTAAGAGCAAATTTTCATGGTGTATTTCATAATTTGTTTAAGATTGCCCCTTGCAGGCGGCATGGAATTCATGTAAAATGTATCATAGAATTTTATAGGCTGGGAGAATTATTATGAAAAATCTGAATAAGCCTTTGAAAATAATCCTGCTGGCAGCGCTTGTGTGCCTTTGCCTGTGCCTGAGCGTTTTTGCCGCCGAAGAGGAGCCTGCGGAAATCGATGCCGTGACGGAAGCCACCGTCGAGGAAAACGCCGCTGATTTCATTCTCGATCTGGATGATGCCGAAAATCCCGACGAACTCGCCGCCATGATCGACAAGGGCTACATTGCCGCCTATTCGGACGGCAGCTTCCGTCCGGGGCGCACTTATACCCGTGTGGAGCTTGCGCAGCTCTTGACCGCTTTGTGCGAGCTGGAGACCGACAGCAAAGCACTGCCCGCTTTCTATGACACCGAAATTTACGCCAAGGATGCCATCGATGCCGCTGTTTCCAATGGCTTGATGACCGGACGGAACGAAACCACCTTTGACCCCTATGGCGAAGTGCTCAAAGCGGAGCTGATCGGCACCTTGGACAAAGCCGCCGACCTGCTCGACATTGAGAATTTTGCTGAGCTTCTCGGCGATGAGAACAATTGGATTTCTGACTACACCATCTGCACCGCCGCCGAAGCCATGCACGTCGCCTTTATCCTTGATACCGCTGTCACGGACGCACGCGATGCCGCTTTGAAAGAGGCCGCCGCGCTGCTGGCCGCCATGACAAGCTCCGAGCCCGATGTCGAATTCGTGTTTGAGCCTGCCGACAGCACTCCGAACGAAGTGAGCGTTGCCCCCGATGCGGACGAAGCCGATGAGGTCCACGAAGATGTGCTGACCGAGGATGCAGCGGACACCACCATCGAGGAGGAAACGGAGGAATCGCTCGTCGAGGCTGAGGAATCGCCCGCTGATCCTCAGGCCGAGGAAAGTTTGGGCGAGCCCTCGGGTGAAGCATCCGGTGAAGCATCCGGTGAAGCATCTACCGAGCCTAAAGAGGCAGCCGCCGCACAGCAGTCCGTGCCCCCCGCCGGAGTAACGACACCCGCCACTTCTGCCGCGCCTGTCGCTTCCGCGCCTGCACCGGCGCAAATCGTGGAGGAAGAGATCGAGGAGGTCCTTGACGGGGAGCACGCCGTCATCCAGCAGATTACCGAGGTATACAACGGCATCCGCAACGAAATCGTGGACTTCTTCAAGGGTCTGTTCGGCTAAGAAGTGAATCAACCAATGAAAGAGTGGGATGCATTTGCTTGAAACAAAGATAGACATTCGCCTGCGAGACTTTGACCAAATGGGCATCGTGCATCATTCGGTCTATCCCGTCTGGTTTGAGATCGCAAGACTGGACTTTTTTAAGAGCATAGCCTATCCCTTTGACTGGCAGAATCAACGCGGCATCGACCCTGTCATGGTCAATCTCAGTTTAAACTATCTTGCGCCGATCAACAGCGTCGGCGAGCTGACCGTGCAGACAAAACTTCTTCTGTTCGAGGGCAAGAAGATGAAGCTCGGCTATGAGTGCTTCTTCAACGGGCAGTGCGTACACCGCGCCGAGAGCTTTCACATCTGGACAAAGCGAAGCAAGGAGGGCGGCTTTACCAATCTCAAAAGCATCTCGCTCGGCGAGATCGAGCCGGAATTTTACGCGGCGCTGCAATCCGCTTTTGAGCAATAACAGACAAAAGGACGAAGCTTGTTGCTTCGTCCTTTTCCTTATTCCCAGTTCTTCCACACATCGGGACAATAGCCGACGGTGGCCTGTTTGCCGTTTCGCACGACCGGAGTCTTGATGAACTCCGGCCATTCAAAGAGCTTTTCGAGCTTATCGGCATCGTATGCCAGATACGCGATCTCCGGCGCATCCGACAGCGCCGCCAGACCCACGGAGTTTTTCACACTCGTCAGTTCTCCGCGGCTCATGCCGTAGCGGTTGATGTCAATATACTGGTATTTGATGCGGCGTTCCTTAAACCAGCGCTCCGCCTTTTTGGAATCAAAGCACTTGGAGCGTCCGAATATCTGTATATTCATCAAACAGCCTCCCGAAGTTGTTATAAAAGATATCCCGCACCAGTGTCTCCGGCCAGTTTCGGCGGAGCATGGCGTTATAAAGCTTCTCCATATCCCGCAGATCATGCAGTTCGTCCGGCGGCTCGCAGCCGTCAAAGTCCGAGCCGATGCCGAGGTGCTTTTCGCCGCCGAGAGCCAGAAAATGCTCCGCGTGGGCGATGACCTCTTCGATATTTCGGCTCAGTCCGAGAAAATCGGGCACGAAGTTCAGTCCGACCACGCCGCCGGATCTTGCGATCGCTGCAAACTGTTCATCCGTCAGGTTGCGCGGCCAGTGGCACAGAGCGCGGCTGTTTGAGTGCGAGGCGATGATCGGACGGGTCGAAAGCTCTGCGATGTCCCAAAACGAAGCATCGGAGAGGTGGCTCATATCCGCCAGAATACCGAGCCGCTCCATTTCCCTGTAAAACGCTCTCCCCTGTTCCGTCAGCCCCGCGCCGCCGTCCATGGCAGAGCCGCAGAGGGCATTGTCGTAGTTCCAGCAAAGATTGATGACCCGCACACCCGCGGCATACGCCTCAGGCAGCTTTGCCGCATCGCAGTTGATGCCCTCCGCGCCTTCGATCGAATAGCAAAAGCCGTGCTTGGCAGCCGCAAGTTCACGCTGTCCAATCGCAAGAAGGCGTTGAAATAGAGGATAGCCTCCTCTGTCCGTAAACAGCGCGTATATCTGAAAATAGGGCTCGATCACCGCGGTATGCGTCGGCGATGCCGACAGTGATGGATTCAGAATCGAGCAATTCCGTTTTTCGCATTCGTACAGCGTATCGCAATGGGCATCAAACAGAGGGATCATATCACACCTCAATGATGACCGGCAGGATCATAGGACTGTTGCGCGTGTTTTTATAGAGGAAACCGGAAAGGTTGGTTTTGACCTTACCCTTGATACCGGCCCAGTCCGTGATGTGCTGGCGCTCGCAGGATTCCAGACTCTCGCGCACGACGCGGCGAACCTGCTCCATGAGCTCGGAATTATCCTTCATATACACAAAGCCGCGGGAGATGATCTCCGGCTCGGCGACCATCGAGCCGTCCTCGGAGTCGACGGTCATTACGACGACGAGCATACCGTCCGTCGCGAGATGCTGCCGGTCACGCAGCACAACGCTTTCCAGACCCTCGGTGCTGCCGGTGCCGTCCACCAGCACACGCCCCGATTTCACTTTTCCGTTTTTGCGGGCGGTTTTCTCCGTCAGCTCGATCACATCGCCGCACTCGGCAATGACGCAGTTCCGCGACGCGATCCCCATTTCCTTTGCCAGCTCCACATGGCGGCACAGCATACGATGTTCGCCGTGGACGGGGATAAAAAAGTGCGGTTTGGTCAGTGCCATCATGGTTTTTTGCTCCTGCTGGCAGGCGTGACCGGAGACATGGATATCGGCGGAGCGGTCGTAAATGACCTCCGCACCTTTCCAGAACAGCTCGTCGATGACTTTGGTAACCGTGCGCTCGTTGCCGGGGATAGCCGATGCAGAGATAATAACGCGGTCTCCGGCGGTGATCTTCACCTGCCGGTGCTCGGCAAAGGCCATTCGATACAGCGCCGACATACTCTCGCCCTGCGAGCCGGTCGTGATAATAACAACTTTATGCGGCGGCAGCCCGTTAAGCTTTGCCATCTCGACCAGCGTGCCGTTCGGTATTTTGAGATAGCCCTCCTCCGCCGCGAGCTTCACGACATTTTCCATGCTGCGTCCCGTGATGCCGACTTTGCGTTTGTAGCGGGCGGCGCAGTCGATGACCTGCTGGATGCGGTGGACATTGGAGGCGAAGGTCGTGACGATGATGCGCTTATCGCAGTCCTTGAACAGTGCATCAAAGCGCTGTCCGACATGATGCTCGGAATCAGAATAGCCCGCGCGCTCCACGTTTGTGGAGTCGGACAAGAGCGCCAGAACGCCCTCACGACCGAGCTCCGCAAAGCGGGCAAAATCAAACACCTCACCCTCGATCGGGTTGAGGTCGATCTTAAAGTCGCCGGTGTGGATAACAACACCAATCGGCGTACGGATGGCGACGGCGACGGAGTCGGCGATGGAGTGATTCACGTGCACCAGCTCGCAGTCAAAGCATCCGCACAGGAATCGGTCACCGGCGGACAGCGTGTGAATTTTGACCTTGTCCGCCAGATGATGCTCCTGTAATTTCAAGCTGACAAGCCCCGCCGTCAGACGTGTGGCATAGATGGGGCAGCGGATCTGCTGCATGACATAGGGCACGGCACCGATATGGTCCTCGTGCCCGTGTGTCAGGATCATACCGCGAATACGGTTTTTGTTCTCCACGAGATAGCTGATGTCGGGGATCACCACGTCGATCCCGTACATATCCTCGTCGGGAAATCCCATACCGCAATCCACGATCAGGATATCGCGTCCGTACTCATAGACGTAGAGGTTCTTGCCGATCTCATCGAGACCACCGAGAGCCATGATTTTCAATTTTTTCGGCATATAATAATTCAAATCTCCTTTTCAATGAAAAGTATGTAAACAGAGCTCCCCCTTCCGGCGGAGAGCAAACAATCAAACTATGCGTCACATATCGCGCCGCCCCTCCAGGGCGCGAACAAGTGTGGCATCGTCGGTGAACTCCAGATTGGAGCCGACGGGAATGCCGTAGGCAAGGCGGGTGACCTTGAGTTCAAAGGGCTTCAGCAAACGAGCGATATACATGGCGGTGGCATCGCCCTCGGTGTCGGGATTCGTCGCCATGATGACCTCCTGCACCTCGCCGTCCGCAATGCGTTCCAAAAGCTCCTTGACGCGAATATCATCCGGCCCGATGCGATTCATGGGCGAAAGAACGCCGTGCAGAACATGATACATGCCATTATACTCCCGACTGCGCTCGATACTTGCCACATCGCGCGGTTCGGCAACCACGCAAATGACGCTTCGGTCGCGGCGCGCATCGGCGCACACGGGGCAAAGCTCCCCGTCCGTCAGATTCTGACAGACCGGACAGCGGTGGACGTTCCGGCAGGCATCCACGATCGTCTGAGCAAAATCCTCGGCATCCTCCTGCGGCCAGGACAGCACATGAAAGGCCAGCCTTTGGGCGCTTTTGCGTCCGATGCCGGGAAGCGAAGCAAATTTATCGACCAGTTTTTCAAACGAGACGGGAAAGAACGGCATAGGAATTATACCCCCCGAATTTCTTTCATCACTTTTTCATAGTCGGGTTTTCCGAAAACGGCGCTGCCCGCGACGAGGACATTCGCCCCAGCCTCAATCACCAGCGGCGCGGTATCGGGCGAAACGCCGCCATCCACCTCGAGCTCGCACGCGGGATTCACGGCGTTGATACGCTCGCGCAGCGTCTTGATCTTAGAAAGCTGATCGGCCATGAAGCTCTGTCCTCCGAAGCCGGGCTCCACGGTCATCACGAGAATCATATCGAGCTGCTTCAAATACGGCTCCAACGCCGCGGCAGGGGTCTTGGGTTTGACCGTCAGCCCGACCTTTTTGCCGTGCTCCTTCGTCCGCGCTATGGCAGCGGCAATGTTTTCTGGCTTGTCTGCTTCGACGTGCATCATCACAAGGCTGGCTCCGGCATCGCAGAAGGCATCGACATAGCGAAGCGGCTCAGTGATCATCAGATGGACATCCAGAAAGGCATCCGGAAACGCCTTGCGCAGCGACTTCACGACCGGAACGCCGATGGAGATATTCGGAACGAAAAGTCCGTCCATGACATCGACATGAATATAATCCGCCCCGCCGTCTAACACATTTCGAACTTCCTCCCCCAGGCGCGTAAAATCCGCCGAGAGGATCGAGGGTGCAATTTTTATCATTTCAGGCTCCGATCGCATAGTATGATTCAGTCCGCCCGCGCGCAGTGGGCTTTGATATAGGGAGTGCGGCCTTGCGGAGCTCCGCGGATCGCACTCCCACCGACTAAATTATACCACTTAAATAAATAACTGCAAGTATTGCTTGATTTTTGACGCTAAGACGCATAAAATATTCTCAAACAAATGATTTTCAGAAAGGAATCCTGACTATGTCTGACGAAGAAAAAAACATGGATTTCCATCTCACCCTTGATCCAGTTCCCGCCGCCGCTCAGGCTGCGACCGCCGAAGCTCCGGCTATGCCTCAGCTTATGCTGAACGAAGAGGAAAAGGCTGTCGAAGCCTCTGAAATTCCCGTGGAGAAGCTCGACATCGACTCACTCTCCCCCGCCGAGCAGGCCGCTGTGCGAGAATTTGCCGCCAAGATCGATGTGACGGACTCCACACAGATCCTCAACTATGGCTCCGGCGCTCAGAAAAACATTTCCGAGTTTTCCGGTGAGGCGCTCTCCAAGGTCAAAACCAAAGATCTGGGCGAGATCGGAAAAATGCTCTCCGACCTCGTGAACGAGCTTCAGGGTCTGGATGCCAACGAGGTGCAGGCAAAGGGACTGAAAGGTCTTTTCAAAAAGACCGAACGCAGTATCTCGGAGCTGAAAAACAAATACAACAAGGCCGAAGTGAACGTGGACAAGATCGCCGAAATGCTGGACGGTCACTGGGTCACGCTGAACAAGGACATCGTGATGATGGACAAGATGTATGAGATGAATCAGCAGTATTTCAAAGAGCTGAGTATGTACATCATCGCAGGAAAGCTCCGTCTCGAGGAGCTTCGTAAAACAGAACTAGTCGCCATTCAGCAAAAGGCCGCGGAAAGCGGACTGCCCGAGGATGCACAGGCCGCCAACGACTATGCCAATCTCCTCGGCCGCTTTGAAAAGAAGCTGCATGATCTCGAGCTGACGCGCATGATCTCCATTCAGATGGGTCCCCAGATCCGCCTTATCCAGAACAACGATTCTCTCATGGCGGAAAAGATCCAGACCGCCCTCGTGAACACCATCCCCCTCTGGAAGCAGCAGATGGTGCTGGCACTGTCGATGTACAACAGCCAAAAGGCCATGGAGGCGACGCACGAGGTCTCGGAGCTGACCAACGACCTGCTCAAGAAAAACGCCGAGGCGCTGCACATGGGCTCCGTCGCCGTGGCGCAGGAATCCGAGCGCGGCATTGTCGATATGGAGACACTGAAAAAGACCAATCAGGAGCTGATCTCCACGCTGGAGGAGGTCCGTCAGATCCAAGAGGACGGACACACACGCCGCATGGAAGCCGAAACAGAGCTCGGACGCATCGAGGGCGAGCTCAAGCAAAAGCTCCTGCAAATGAAAGGCTGAAAAAATACACCCGTCAAACGGGTGGATTTTTATATTACTTGCGGTTTTCGTATTTTTCGAGCTGCTGCCGATAATACTCCGCACGGTCTTCCTCGTCGTGGATGCCGTCATGGCGCGGGTTGTAATTCGGATTTTCCGGATTAAAGCCGGATTCATCAAGCGTTTCCGCTGCACCGGCGTTCGCCTCACGCGCACGCATACGGAACAGCAGGAACAGTCCCGTCGCCAGCACCAGCACGACCACGATCATAAGCACCAAAAGCACCCATCCGTTGCGGCTCAAGCCGGTTTTCTGCGGAGCCGCAGTCACCGCAGGTGTCACATTTGCCGATGCCTCTTTCGTCACAGCGGCACCGCAGACAAGGCAGACACCGAGCTGCGAGCCGTCCGCATTGGTCGCCCATTCGCTGACCTCATGCGCCGCCTCATCCCCCTTTTCACCGCAGGTGCATTCATGCCAGTGGGTTTCGTTATCGTATTTCCACGCCTTGGTGAACTCATGCTCATGCTCGGGCGCAGCCGTAGGGGCAGGTGCCTGCGTCGGCGCAGCGGTCGGGGCGGGTGCCGCGGTCGGCGCGGATGTCGGCGGAAGCGGCTCCAAAACATACAGCGTGGCTGAGCCGGAATTCGTTGTGCCGTAAGCATTTGTGAACGAGCAGAAGAAGGACGCGCCGTAAAGGCCGCGCGGAACATTGGAAAGCGTCAGACGACCTGTACCGTCGCCGCTGACGGACAGCCCCGAGAAGGTCGCACACGCTTCACTCATGCTGTAGGTCGAGCCGTTGACGGTGCAATACCAGGCGTAGCTGTCCACATTGTCCGCTTTCGCAATAAACAGGACGCTGCCGCCCTCGTTTGCGGAGTCATCCGTGGGGCTTTTCGTCACGACCGGTGCCGAGCCGGGCACCTCCGTCGGTTCGGGCTCCTCCTCGCCCTCATTTTCCGCCAGAGCCGCCGTGCAAAGGGCGAGCATCATGAGCAGAGCCAGAATAAAAGAAAGAAAACGTTTCATGGTTATCCTCCCATCGTTTTTCTTTATATTATTACGAATACAAATAAATGTAAAGCGTTCCCCGCCATATAAATTATTATTGTATCGGACAGAAGAACGTGATACAATATGTAGTATAAAACTAATTCATAAGGAGACGACACTATGCTTGAAAACGGCAAAATATGGGTCGCAAGCTCTGATACCAAACAGCATCTTCTTCCTCAGATGGCAAACCGTCACGGACTGATCGCCGGCGCGACCGGCACGGGCAAAACCACCACCATGAAGGTCCTCGCCGAGGGTTTTTCGGACATGGGCGTTCCCGTTTTCTTCGCCGATGTCAAGGGCGATCTCTCCGGCACCTGCCAGCCCGGAGCAGACAGCGCCGAACTGCGCGAGCGCATCGACCGCTTCGGCGTTGACGGCTTCACCTTCAAGGGCTACCCCACCCGCTTCTGGGACATCTGGGGCGAGTTCGGTCATCCCGTCCGCGTCACGATCTCCGATATGGGGCCTGTGCTGCTGGCTCGGCTTCTCGGTCTGACCGATATCCAGGCAGGTGTTCTGAACATCGTGTTCAAGGTGGCGGACGAGCACGGTCTGCTTTTGCTCGATCTCAAGGATCTGCGTGCCATGCTGCAATACGTCGGAGAAAACCGCGCAGAGTTCACACTCAGCTACGGCAACGTATCCTCCGCGAGCATCGGAGCGATCCAGCGGGCGCTGCTCGCCTTTGAGGACGAGGGCGGCGAGCTGTTTTTCGGCGAGCCTGCGCTCGACATCCGTGACTGGATGCGAACAGATACCAGCGGCCGCGGCACCATAAACATCCTCAACTCCACCAAGCTGATCCAAAGCCCGACGGTGTATTCCACCTTCCTGCTCTGGATGCTGACAGAGCTTTTCGAGAAGCTGCCCGAGGTCGGCGATCTGGAGAAGCCCCGCATGATCTTCTTCTTTGACGAAGCCCACCTTCTCTTTGCCGACGCGCCCAAGGCGCTGCTGCAAAAGATCGTGCAGGTCGTGAAGCTCATCCGCTCCAAGGGAGTCGGTGTCTATTTCATCAGCCAGAGCGCCTCTGATATTCCCGACGAGGTACTGGCGCAGCTCTCCAACCGCATCCAGCACGCCCTGCGCGCCTACACACCCGCCGAACAGAAATCGCTGCGTGCCACCGCCGAGGCTTTCCGAGTCAACCCCGCCTTTGACACTCAGACGGCGCTGACTGAGCTTGGCGTTGGCGAAGCGCTTGTCAGCTTCCTCGACGAAAGCGGCACCCCCACCGTGGTGGAGCGTTCGTTCATTCTGCCGCCCCAGAGTTATATGGGCCCCGCCGAGGAAAGCGTCGTGACGCGTCTTGTGAACGCCGACGAATTTGACCTCAAATACCGCGAGGTCGTTGACCGAGAATCCGCTTACGAGATTCTGACAAAAGCCTCTGAAGAGCTTGCCTTGCAGCAGCAACAGGAAGCCGAGCTTGCCGCGCAGGAGAAGTTGGCTGCCAAGGAAGCCGCCGCCGCGGAAAAACAAGCCGCCAAGGAAGCCGCTGCCGCCGAAAAGGAAGCCGCCAAAAAGGCATCCGACCGCAAAAAAGTGATCGAACGCGCCACAACCAACGCCGCCTCCTCCGTCGCCCGTTCGGTCTCGACCAACATGGTCAACACCGTGCTCGGCGGGAAGAAGACCAGCGCCGCCACCATCGGAAAGCGGGCTGCCAGCACCGCTCTCAGCACTGTGATGCGCTCCGGCGCAAAATCCATCGTCCGCGGCTTTTTCGGCAATATCAAATAAATTGATAGAAAGCTCCCCGATCCTGTGATCGAGGAGCTTTTTTATACTGCCCAGTTATATCCTGCCATATAGGGTTCTTTGCCTCGAAGTGTATTATCCTTGCGGATCAGCTCCATATCAAGGCAATAGACTCCGCCGGACTTTAAGAGAACGCGCGCCGCGCCTGCTTCGGTCAACACACGGCTCAGCTCGCGGATCAGCTTGTAGAAGTGATTGCGGTCTTTGGAGTCCGGCTCACCGTCCGACTCCCCGAACAGGCGCTCGCAAATTTCACGCGAACCGATCGGTTTTCCGTTCTGTGCCACCAGCAGAGCCAAAAGCTCTTTGGCGCGGCTGCGCATAAAATCAAGCGGAACACCGTTCGCATTATACACGGTAAAGTGACCGTAGCAACACACGGTCAACAAATACTTTTTTTCGGTGAGAACCTTGATCTGATTCAACTCCTCCTGCACCTTTTGCCCGGAGATCGGCTTCATAAGATAGCCGGAGGCGTGGACACGAAAGGCATCCAGCGCATAATCCATATAGCCGGTGCAGAAGATGATCGGGAGCTTCGGATTCATCTCGTGCAGTCGCTTTGCCAGTTCAATGCCGCTCATCCCATGCAGCTGGATATCGAGAAAAGCTACATCAAAGCGGTTATGCTCCGCCCAATCCATCGCGTCGAACTCATCATCAAACGCGATGACACGGTCGATATCCGGCGACTGCTCCACGGCACGTTTCAGCGCGTTCAGCAGCAGCACCTCATCATCCACACATAAGGCCGTCATTCCTGTTCCTCCTTCGGAATATTGATTTCCGCCACAGTCCCTTTGTCGGGCACGCTGCTCACGGTGAGACCGCCTCCGCAGAGCAGCGACAAACGCCCACGAACATTCTGCAAGCCGATGTGTTGGCGGCCGTCATTTGCTTGTTCCGTTTCAAAGCCGACTCCGTCGTCACGGATGCAGACATGAAAGGCATCGGGTGTTTCATAGGTTTCAATCACAATCTTTCCGACGCTTTTCCGCCGTTTGCATATTCCGTGCATGACCGCATTTTCCACCAGTGGCTGCACGGATAGTCCCGGCAGATAAAAATTCTTGGACCGAAGATTGTATTCGACCTTGATGTTCGGAAAACGCACCCGCTCAACAGCCAGATAGCTTTGAACGGTCTCGATCTCCTTCTCGATGGAAACCATGGTCTCATTCACCATTTCCGCATAGCCCCCACGCAGATAATCGGAGAAATCGCGCACCAAGGTCTGTGCCTGTGCGGGGTCGGTGACGCAGAGGCTCTCGATGGAGCCAAGCGTATTGTAAATAAAATGCGGATTGATCTGAAGCTGCATGGCATTCAGCTTCATCTCTGCAAGCTGCCGTTCCTTTTCGACGATCTGACGGCTGCGAGTCTGAAAGACATTGAAGAAAATCAGATAATACGACAGTACATCGCAGATTGGAAAAAACGGGAGGTAGTTGAAATCAAGCCGCTTTGCTTCAAACAGCCACGCAATCAAAAGCGCGAACATCGGAAACATACTATAGGTCGCCAGCGAGTATTTGATGCGTTTATTCAGTTTTGAACGCAATATACAGATAAAATAGTGCATATAAAGCAGGGCGCACCAGATAGAACCGAGGGCGGAGTAAGGCGTATAAGCCATAAAACCATCCGCATCAACAAAGAAGAATTTCTTGCTCAGGAAATTGCTCAGGATGCCCAGAATATACAGCGACATGTATACGGTCACGGTGACAGAGAAACGATTTTTCATTTTACCCAGGGCAAAATAATCGCCGACGTAAAACCAGAACGCCATGCAGCTCAGGATCGAAAAAATGACGGAAAGCGACATGGAAATAAAATTCATGTGGCTGTACTGCGGGAGACCGTTCACCGCATAGACGCAGGATGCAGTAAAGCAGGATAAATAATCCAATACCACAAACAAAGCAAATTTTCTGTCCTGTTCCTCATAGATCGTCTCCCCATAAACGACATTGAACAAGAGCAGGAACAGAAAGGTCATCGCAACCGCAATTAAGACGCTGTCGATCATCGCACTAAAAGTGCGGTCGATATGAAAGACAAACATCAGGATAATATTCAGCACATACAAAAGCAGGTAGAAGAGCACCATCAAAAGCCGTCCGGCCTTTGGCTGTCCGATAGATGACAAAGTTTTAAGATTACGCTCCACCGATGATCTCACCTGCCTTTTTACTCACTATAGCATAATAAAGCGCAAAACGGAATGTTTTTCTCCGTTTTGCGCTAATTTCAAACATTTTACAGGGAAATTAACCCATATTTTTCTTTCAGTCGCTCCAGTTTCTTTTGCAGGGGCTCTGCGGCAAACCAAAGAAACAGCGCGGTGGACATGGCGTGGATAATATCCATCGGTAAACCGGCAATATAATAGCCCGCAAGCGTTTGGAAATTCAAGCTCTCCCCACCCCAGATCAGCGCCGTTGCACCGTTCAGGATGCCGCCGTACACGACCAGCGTGCTGACAGCGCCGAACAGGCACAGCGAAAAGCGGGAGCGCAGCAAGCCGCTCCGAGCCAACAGCCCCGCCAGAAAGCCGATCAAGCCCACAGCAAACATCTGCCACGGTGTCCACGGTCCCTGTGAAAAGAGCATATTGGAGACAAGCATCGTGACCGCACCGACCAGAAAACCCGTCTCGCCGCCGAAGGCAAGCGCCGCGATGATCGTCATCGCCACGACCGGCTTAAACTCCGGCAGCATGAAAAACGCAGCGCGTCCCGCCACATTCAGCGCGCAGAGGCACGCCAGCAAAACCAGCTCACGGGCTTTGGGTCTGCGCCCCTCAAACACGAGGAAAAACGGCAGCATACATTCGAGCAAAACGAGAAGCGAGGTGAGATAATACTGCTTTTTCTCCGATAGTGACACACACAGAAAAAGTGTCACGGGAATCAGCAGAAGTGACAGCGTCACAAGCCATTTTGTCCTGGCGGAAAGGGGCGTTTTCCTTGCCGTCGCGATAGAATAATCCTTTGCGTTGTTTGCTGTGAAGTATGCCAATGCAACCAGGAAAAGCAAAAACAAAGCACCATACAGAAGTCCGCCGACGTTCCACGAGAGGCTTACCCCGTCCGTCATTGCGTTCCACGCGCCGCTTTGAGCGGATCGCAGCATCACAGCCAGCGCCCCCAGTCCCGATACCCACGCACCGATGCGTTTCCAGCGCGGAGCCGTGTGTTTCTCCGGCACTGAATCTCTCGGCGCAAGCTGCGGTATTTCCGAAACGGCATCCCCCTCCCACTCCGGAAGTGTTCCGCCCAGCACGGCAACGGCATCCTCCGCCGTGACCGCATCCGGCCTGAGCCCCCGCATCATGCGGTTGGTCGCCGTAGTATAAAAGCCGTTGCCGGAGAAAAATGCACGCGGCGTGCCCGATGCGACGATATTGCCGTCGAACAGGAGTGCGCAGCGGTCGGCATAGCAGGCGCAGAAATCGATGTCATGGCTCACCATGACGATACATTTCCCCTGCCGCTTCAACGTGTTGAGAATGGCGGCAAACTCGCGCTTAAAGGCAACATCCAGCCCCTTGGTCGGCTCGTCGAGCAGGAGGATTTGAGGCGAGAGAAGCAGCAGCTTTGCCAGCGCCGCCCGCTGCTGCTCCCCGCCGGAGAGATCGTAGGGGTGCCGCTCCAGCAGGTCGGAAATGCGGCACAGTTCCGTCATTTCCAACAGACGACACAGCGCGTCCGACTCGGCGCAATCCGTGCGGGCGAGTGCCTGTTCCAGATCCTCGCGCACCGTGTTTTTTACAAATAGAGTCCGCGGGTCCTGCGGGAGCATGGCGATCTTTCCGTCTTGCATGATCTCACCGCGTTGTGCTTTCTTCAAACCCGCCAGGAGTTTCAAGGTCGTCGTCTTGCCGCTTCCGTTTCCTCCGAGGATGCAGACGAGCTCGCCTGCGTGTGCCGAAAAGTCCAGACCCTTTATGAGCTCCGCGCCGTCCTTTTCATAGCGGAAAAACAGCCCAGATGCGCAGATTCGCTCCTCCCCGCCCTCAGACACCCTTTCCGGCGCGAGCGGCGTGAGCTCCCTGTCAGCGGCATAGTCCGTCACAAACGCGCGTCCTTCGTGGACGGACAGCGGACATTCTCCCGCGCCGTTCAGCGCAGCCCAGATCCGCATGGCAGCTGGCATGGCATCAAACATCCCGTTCTTTTCCGTTCGCAGATATGCGCCAAGCTCGCGCGGTGTTCCGGAAAACAGAATATGCCCCTTGTCCAGCAGCGCCGCCTTCGTCGCCATCGGCAGCACCTGCTCCAGATGGTGCTCGCTGAGAATGACCGTCGTCCCGAGTTCCCGATGGATGCGCTGAAGCGTCTGCAAAAAATCCGCTGCCGCGACAGGGTCAAGCTGCGCCGTCGGCTCGTCCAGAAGCAGCACCTTGGGCTGCAGCACCATGACAGACGCAAGCGCCAGAAGCTGCTTCTGCCCGCCGGAAAGCTCGGAAACATTCCGGTAATACCAATTCTCAATCCCAAAAAACGATGCCATTTCCGCGACACGGCGACGAATGAGCTCGCTCTCCATCCCGAGACTTTCAGCGCCGAACGCAAGCTCATGCCAGACCTTATCCGTCACGAGCTGATTCTCGGGCGACTGCATCACAAATCCGATCTCGGAAGCCTGTGCAAAATCGGTCAGCTCAGAAAGCGGGCGACCGCCATAGTATATCGAGCCGCTTTGTTCCCCATGCGGAGCCAGTGCCGGTTTCATGTGCCGGAGCAGTGTGGATTTTCCGCTCCCCGACGAACCGCAAAGGACAAAAAAGTCCCCCTCTTCGACCGACAAACCGACCGAATCCAACGACGGGCTCGAGCTTCCCGGGTAGTGAAATGTTAAATTGTCGATGACAAAGCATTCCATGATTTTTTGCACTTCCAATCCAGCAACAGCGGTGTAGCTGCCAGCACGGCATAGTCCAGATACAGGATGATCGTCAAGGGCTGCCAAAGCATTCCCTGCACGTTCGGAAACCAGCGCCAATCCAGCCCTTTGGCAGCGCAGCCGCAGATGAGGAATATACCGCAGGCGCAGATCCATAGCAGCAGCGTGCGATCCCGTTCATCCATGCGATAATTCGTATAGCACGTCCGCCGTGCCGTTCCATAGCCGCGGGCACGCATGGAATCCGCTGTATCCACGGTGTTTTCCAGCGACCATGTGATGACCGCCGAAAAGCATTGCAGCACGTGCCTCAGCCGTGTGAGAAGACCTTCTCCGTCCGGCTCATTCCCCAGAGCTTTTTGACTTTCCCATACACTCTCAAACTGCGCTTTGAAGCGCGGGATAAAGCGCATCGTCATGCTTAAAACCAGAGACAGCGACGGAATGACGCGACCGAAAAGATATAAAAACTTATCAGAGCTCATCACCGCCGACCAGCAGATAAACCAAAGCAAAACCGAGGCGAGCATAGCCGCCGATGCCACACCGTAGAGGATACTCTCCCCAGTCACAGGGTTGCCGGTGGGCAGATAGAAAAGCACTGTCAGTCCCGCGTGGTTGAAGCCCGCATTGAGCAGTACCGCAAACGCCGCAAACGGAAGAAGCCGTCGAAGCGTTCGCAGACTTTTCCCTCCTGTAAGACGGGCGGCATACAGAAGCGAAACAAGCAAAGACAAGCCGAGGCATATCGGATGCAGACAAAACATAGCAAATCCGATCACAAAGCAGAAATACAGGAAATTCACCAGAGGATGACAACGCGAAAACTCATCCGGCAAATTACATTCCTCCTCATAAAAAAACCGCAGCAGCATCCAGCTGCCACGGCCGTTTTATCGTGACATGGACAAAGCCCATACGCGCAGGCTCCGTTCCAAAACATCTGAGCAGGTCTCCTGACTTACGCATCCGCAACAGCACACGGTCTTCTCGGTTTCCCAATGACTGCCTTTCGGGCTGGTTATGCTGTCTCCGCGCTTACAGTGGCGGTACCGTTCGGGATTTGCACCCGGTTCCCTATTCTCCGTCGAAGTACGCTCGGCGGCACTCAAACTCTGTGAAAAGTGTATCACGCAATATTAAATCCGTCAACACAGGTTTTTTGCAGAAATGTTTGTGAATTGGTTTAAGTTGACAATTTATATGAAAAGCTTTATAATTAAAAAGAAATAAACTGGATTATTGTGCAACAAAAGCTGTTGTTTATCTAAAAGGAGTCATTCCTCATGGGGCGTGTATTTCGGATCATTACAATATCTCTGGCATGTCTGGCACTGATCGTGCTGCTGTTTGCCGTCCGTCTGTTCCGTTCGCAGGCGCGTGAGGAAGCGTCGCTGGTGCAGAAAAATTCTGCTCTTCTTCAAGACATTGTTACACCTCTACGCAATGAAAAGCGTTTGCTCGAGGACGAACTAACGTTCCTGGATGCCGAAACACCCGATGAAGAATATCTTTCCGGTGCCATGAACATTATCATTGATGCCCCTTATATAGACGCGCTGACCGAGATTATTCCCGTTGTGGAAAGCGCCGGATATCGTGGGATCATCGCCGTTTCCTGGTCCGAATTTCCGGGGGAAAACGGCTATATGTCGGAAACCGATTTTCTGAATCTGATGAGAAAAGGCTGGTCCTGGTGCCTCAAGATCAACGCAGAAACCGATATTCAGGAAATTTACGACTATACTCTGTCGATAGGTTATCCCGCCCCCTCCGCGGTCTACAGCGTAGATGGAAATATTACGCCGGAGCAACAGGCGTTCATGGAGAACAACGGTCTCATATACCTTATTCGCTATCCCTCCGAGGATAACGAAAAGCTCTCTACAGCGCTTTTTGAAATGTCCGCAAAAACTTTTTTTGATTGGCGCATGAATACCGATGTCACACTAAAGGATTCCCTGCTTCACGGAGAGATCGTCTTTGTCGTCTGTGGCTACGGCGATGTCACCACAAGCTTTGAGGCCAATGAACTCCTGGATCTGATGAGTGTCTTTAACAAATATGTGCAAGACCAGATCGGCGAAGTCCGTTCGCCGGATAAAGCCGCTCTGATCGTCAAAACGCAGCAGGTGAAACTGATCGAAACGCTGGATGAAGCACAGGGTCGACGCGAGGAACTGGAAGCGCGTTTGGCAGAAATCGACGCAAAGATCCAAGCCGCTTACGACCAATACGCACAATAACATACGAAACGAAAAGCTCCGTTTGTCCTTTGGACAAACGGAGCTTTTTTGTTGGCTAATAGCTGATATCCACTGTACCTTTAATATTGATCTCCTCGATCAACTCTTTTGCGATATCGACGAAATCAGGGTCATCGCCGCGTTCCACGATCATTTCAAAATCGGCTTTCGCCTCGTCCATACGTCCGAGCTCGACATAGCATACACCGCGGTCAAAATAGACCAGCGAGTCTTTATAGCCGTCGTTCAGCGCTTCGGAATAGTCTCTCGCGGCGTTTTCATAATCTTCTTCCGTCAAATAACAAAGACCGCGGTAATAGTAGCTTTCCGCCAGCGACCCGATCGCATAAATCTGAGCCTTTGTCGGGTCATCGGCGTTCAGTCGGTCGGATTCACCGTAGTCGATCGACGCGGAAAGATGCACCTTTGCCTGCTCAAAATCGTCAAGCATGATCCATGAAAGACCCATGCAGCTCTGGAGATCAAAGTTTTTCCCGCCGCCTGCCTGCTCCGCCGCCTCACCGTATTCCACCGCCAGTTCATAATAACCGTGGCTGTAGAACAGCTTTGCGGATGTCTCCCGACGGGAGACATCCTCCGGATCGAGCGCGATATAGCGGTCGAGATATTTTATCGCGTTGACCGGATCCAACTCGTAAAGCGATATCTCGCCGAGAATCAAATAGGCAAATTCGTTGGTATCATCCAACGCGATCGCTTCTTCAAAGCTTGCCTTGGAGGCATCGATCTCATCCAGCAGGAGCTGGATGTAGCCGATATAATCGAGGCATTCGCGGTATTCCTCCGATTCCGACGGATAATTCATCTGGCTTCTTTGAAGCTCCGCCAGAGCCGCCTCGAGCGAATCCCGCGGAATTTCAACCATCTCGCCTTCTGCTGCGGAAAGGGCTTCCAGTGTCTTTTGAAGATCGCTCTTTTGCGTCATCGGGCCGGATTTAGGCAGCCCGACGCTTTGAACCGCGGACTCTTCTGTCTCGGCCCCCGACGACACCGTCTGCTCATGCACTCTGGCCGCCACGATGCCGTCCGTGGAGTACTGAACGATCGCCGCCGCCGAAAGAACGGTGGCAATAACCTTGATGATCTTTCCTCTTTTCACCGCTTCTATCCTTTCTCCTTCATCACATAATAGCCACAGATACGATGCCAGCGCGGCGATCGTCGGAAGCTCTCCGCTGTCCAGCAGCGGGGTTTTTCCTTCGTAGGTCAACAGCGTTCCGAGCGAATCGCGGGAGATCGGCACGCCGTTCAGACGTTTCGACAAGTCGCCGTAGGTGCTGTTCGTCTTGTTTGCCGGTGCTTTCTGTCTGTCACCGCTGTGCGGATATAGCTGATTGCCGCCCTTGCGCTCATTGGGTGACTTAAGATTGTTGACCCAGACATTGCCTTTGGCAGTCGCGGAAAGCGCGTCCGCGTAGACATTCAGAGGATTCGCTTCGCTTCTGCCGATGCTCCGCACCGTGCGGATGATGACAGTCGATGCCTTAATCAGACTGTTCGAATTCTCCGGAAGAACATCGGTCACGCTTTCACTGCCGCGGATCATCACGGAATAGCCGTCCGCGTCGATCTTGCCGATCACAAGACTGTTCTTCTCGGAGGAGAGGTTGACATCACCGCCGGACTGGATATCAACCGGCAGGGAGGTGTCGATCGCATACGGCGACGAGGCGCTTCTGCCGAGACCGTTCTCCGAATAGATCACCACTCTGCCGTCCTGCGCGTTCGTCTTCAGGCTGCCGAGGAGCGGATTATCACCCTCGGCTACGATGTTGACCGCGCCGTCTGTTTGCAGATCGACCGTCCGGCTGTCGTTTGTGTCGATGTTGATGATGTAGGAATCCTGCCCCGTAACAGAGGTATTAACGCTGCCGGCTCCGCTGATATCAAGAACACGAGGTCCTTCGACATCCAGATTGAACAGGCCGTTCTCTCCCACGGTGATCGATGCCCGACTCTGACCGTCCGCAAAGCGGATGTAGCCGCGAGTCGGATCAGAGCTCTTCGGCTCGAATGAACATTTTTCTTCAACCTCAACAGCCGAGCCGCCGTACAGCTCGATAAAGGCGTTGTTAAAGCCGCCAAGATGTTCAGCCGTTCCGCAGCCAAGAATCAGTTTGCCGTCCTCGTCCGTCTGCACGCGGATCGGATGATCCTTATCGCCGATCTTATAGAGGTATTTTGTCGGACGCAGCGTCACGTTGTTGCCGGAGACCAGCGAATTCTCATCGTAAGCAGTGAAGCCGCCGTCGATGCTTTCAAGCAGAACATCGCCGTCCGTGGCCGTGATCGGGCCGATAATGAAGTCACGATCGTCTTCGCCGTACATGGTACCGGTGGAGAGATCCATATAAATTGCTCTGGCCTCGGCATCAATGCGCCGATCCCGACCGAGTTGAGCGCTTTGGATCAGGAGCGGTGAGTCTTCGGAGCCGATGAAGCCCTCCGGAACACGGATGTTAAGCGCATCCGCCGAAATCTTGCCGTAAACATGACCCAGCGTATGCACGGTGAGCTCGCTGCCTTCCGTGCATCGCAGGTCGACGGTCACATCCGTGTTATCACCGATGATATAGAGCTCCGCCGCTCCGTCAACCGAGCCGGTCAATTCCTTATCCTCCGCTCCGTCCAGAACGAATAGGATCTTCCCGGCGGCACTGATCGCGTTCTCGAGGTCTTTGGAAAGCTCGAGCTTTCCGCCGGAGACTTTGATCGCCGCGTCGCCCTCGGTCGCCGTGATCTGTCCGAGCGTCGGAACGCCGTCTGACCCAAGCACGTCGATATACAGGGAATCTGCCGTGATGTCCACGCCCTTGCCGCCGTTCGCCTGAATTTCAAAGAAATTCGTAAGGCTGCCGAGCTGACCGTCGGCGGTGAACACCGGGTTATTGATACCCGTGATCTCGTCGATCGTCAGTCTGCCGTAGATCTCGCCGTTCGCGTGCGAATGGATCGAGGTCATGCCGCCGACGTGAAGATTGTAGTTAACGACATCCGCCACGCCGGTATGATAGATGTTGACGGCGGGATGCACATAGGTCTGATCGAGGAAGAATTCTTCATCCTTCGTGCCCAGATGGTTGGACTGGACAGAGAGATCCAGCGAATTGGTCGTATCGTTGTAGATGTCGCCGGAGAAGCTTCCCGTCGTATTCCTGATCGAGATTGCCTTGGAGGCAGCATCCTCGCCGCTCTCGCAGACGAGATGGATCTCGACATCACCGTTGTTCGGGTCGATGGAGCTCGCCGTCAGATCGCCGGTCAGCTTGATCGGCGCATCCTTTGAGCCGATCACCGAGGCGACGATCTCCGCGCCGCCGGTGGAGATGCGTCCCTCCCGTCCTTCCGCCGCGAGGATGTTCCTCGCCTCGAGCGTCAGTCCGTATTTTGTTTTGATGCTGTCGATATACAGCGTATCGCCCACCGACTTGAAGTGCGGTGCGGATTCATTCGGCTCGCCGCCACGATAGGAGAATACCGCACGACCGATATCCAGCACCACAGGCGCGTTTCTGGTGCCGCCCGCATTGACGACGCGGACATCCTTAACTGCTGCGTCATCGACCGTCAAACCGCGCATCGAGGACGTTCCATGCACCGTGACCGTGTCTTCATCGCCGATATAGGTATAGCTGTAAGGCTTGGCGTTAACATAGTTTACGAAGAACGGCTCACTGTCGTTGGAGCGGATGTGCGTGATATGGTCGGTAGACTTTTCGGATGCCGTATTGACCGCGAGTGTGCGGGAGCACTCGGATACCGGATAGTCGTACCATAGGACAAGACTGTCCAGTGCATCTGTCTCGATGCGGGTATTCCACACACGGTCTGCATCCATAGCGGTGTAATTTGTGACATCGCGGAGGAAAGCGGTCTCGCAGTCGAGCCCCAATACCAGCATGGATTCGTTGGTGATTCCCTCGATGTTGCCCATGTGGATAATAAACGGATCATCTTCCGTTCCGGCGGATTTTGCGCGGATCGTCAGCTCAGGCTGCTCATAGCGAGAAATGCCGGATTCAAAGATATCGTAGACATAGAATTCACCGGTTATGATGCCGTCATTTCCCACGATAATCTTATTCTGTTTTGTCACGTCCGTCTTCAGCCGGACATCGAAGCGGTCGGCAAGACTGCGGACGGAGAACACCTTTCCGACTTTGATATCGAGGAAACCGCTGTGGTCTTCTTCCCCATCCTTCACCGGTGTACCGAGATGGTCCGTGTCTACAACGATATAGACGTAATCCGCATCCATATCGGCGAGGAGTCTACCGTCAAAGCTGTCGATGAAAAGCGGTTTATCTTCCGTGCCGAGCATATGGCCCTTGAGGATGACATTCTTTGCGGCGAAGACATTCGCAAGGAACGCGCCCTCATGCGCCATGCCGGTCATGCCGCCGTCTCCGGCGTCGACGGTCACAGTGCCCTTGGAGGACACGATCCTGTCGGCCGTCATGTACTCGTCGGAGCTGATCGTCACACGGATATCGCCCTCATTATACAGGCTGATCGCGCCGCTGCCTCTGAAGAAGTCAACATTCAAATCCACAAGCTCGCCCGTCGGCGTTTTCGGCTTGTCGATGCAAATATTGCCCTGCCCGCCGATGTGGATGATCTGATCGGTCGAAAGCTGGGTGATCTTCAGATTGCCGTCACTGGTGATCCAGATGGGGGCATTGAATGCATCCTCCATGCCGACCGTACCGAATTTCAGCTCACCCGCCATATCCAGTGCCAGCGGAGCATCCTCCGTGCCCAGATACTTGGCCGCCATCGTGGTGATGACGATATTGCCGGCGCAGCCGTTTTCACCGGTGGCGCGGATGTTGGTATCGGAAAGCTCGGAGCCCTTGAGCCCGTTTTTGGCATCGTTCAGCGTGAGCTTTACATTGCCGCCCTCCAGATGAATGAGCTTATAGCCTCCGGCCGTGATATCAGCGCTCTTGAAATCGGCCTTTTGAGGGACGAGACTCCACTGGCCGTTCTTTTTCTCATACCAGCGGACATCGCTGTCGCGGCTGACAGTGACGGCTTCGGATTCGTTGTCCTGGAGATCATAGAAGACCTCTGCCGTAATCTCATCCCCATACTGATCGGTGCCGAAAGCAATGAGGATCTTCTTGTTATCCTTGCTGCGAATGATCTCAAAGCCGTCTTCCGTGACAGGCTTGACAGCATCCCACTTTCCGTCGTCGTTCAGACGGTAGTAGTTGCCTTCCATATCGACCGCCACCGACCCATTCAGGAAACGGAGTCTTTGCATCCCTTTCACGGTGACCTTTGCATCACCGTTGTTGTAGATATAATCGACACCGAAGCTGTGCGCCGAGGCCTTTTCCGTGACTGTGACATTGCCTTTTGCGGCATCATAGCGCACCTCATACGCCTCCACGTCGTTGTAGGAGGAGAAGATATTGTCGTAAGAGCTGTCTACGATATATCCATCCGTGGAGACGCGAATGCCGTCGACGATCTCATAATAAGCTCGTCCGTCGCTTTCCCTGACGGGATTTATAAAGGAGATGATCACCTTGTTGGTCTCGGAGGCTTCTCCGAGCTTCAGCGGGATATTGTCGAAGACGAGAGTCGAATAGCGGTCAAGGCCGGTATAGATCGTGGGCATATCAACGCCGATGGAATCGTCCACAACATACTTCTGCACCGAGGTATAATCGCCGTCGACCGCGGCTTCCAGGGAGCCGGTCACGCGGAAGCGATAATCCGGCGTGCGGGAATCGGTGTAGTAGTAGGCCGTGCTTTCCACGACGTAGAACAACGGATTATTCGGGTCGTTCGTATAGGCATAGAGCTTGATCTTGCGATCCGAGTTGTCGGACGTGGGATTGATGTCCGTATAATTGATCGTCAGAATCTGCGGCAGCAGGAAGCTGACTTCCGGCTCATTGCCGAGAACGAGGCGATAGATATGCGAGCTGTTATTCTCGGAATCGGTTCCGAGGCAGTATTGCACCGTCTTGCCGCCCTCCACGGTCTCGCAGATGAGCTTGAATGTAGTGTGAGGCATATTGAGGAACTCGAAGCTCTCGATCTTATCCGTATCAATGCGTTCGAACTTGCTGTCGAAAGCCTCGAACACCTGTTCGCTCGTGATCGTTCCGTCCATATTGACAGCCTTGTACTGTCCGTCGGCGGTCTGCTCGACCTCGATGCTCAAAAGACCGTAATAGGTGTGGTCATCAAAATAGAGCGTGCCTTCTTTGAAATTGAAGTAGTATCCGAGCGCCGCGAAGTAGATGACATCGCCCTCGATGCGATACTGGTCAATATCAAAGATCCTGCCCTGCGTGGAGATGATGCGCTTGACCTTGCCGTCCGTCTTGGACACATAGAGCTGCATCCCGTTCGGAAGCTGATAAGCGTCGTAGCTCTCGTTGGATAGGTCGCTCGTGCGGTAATAGAAGAGTCCGTCCAGATCGGTCGTGGTCGTCTTGGCATCATCAAAGAACAGCTCGTTGGTGAGACTGATCGTCCCGGGCATGATGATCGAGAAGGTCTTGATCGTCGCAAGATAATTGATGCATACAGCATTATCCAGCCGGATATCCAGAGTCTTTCCGGCGGTGGCATTGTCGATGCTCAGGTCGCCCAGCACCTCCTTGCCGTCGGGCGTGGGGACCGAGCCAAGGTAGCTCACAATCTTGGCAAGCGAGCTGCGGAGGAAGATGTCTCCGTCGGCGGCAATATTGAGGACCGGAGCTTCCTTATCCGCTTTTTCGTTGAGATAGAGCCAGAAGGGATTCTGCTCGGTGCCGATATTGGCAGCACCGGACACTGTGAAGCGATGGGCCCACACGGGAGCGGCATTGATGCCGGAGCTTCCGAGGAAGATGCCGCCGGTCTTGCTGTAGAGATTGCCGCCCTTCTCCCCTGTCCAGCGGATCGTGATCTCGCCCTGTTCGTTGTTGACGAGACCGTTGAAGATAACATCCGTCGGCTGCTCGGAGCTGATGATGATCTGGCAGCCCTTTCCCGGCTCGGATTCGTCGACGATCGTATATTCCGTGCTCACGCAGTCCGTGAACACGACAGCGGTCTTGCCGATCAAACGGGAGCCGAGCGCGATCTCACTGAAGATCAGATCGTAAGACGTTTTGTTCACGATGTCGAGATAGCTGACATTCGCAACGCCGCCGACCTTGCAGTTTTTCAAACCGTTGGGATTCTGGTTCTTGCTGATATACAGCGAGCCCTGCGAGCTGTTCGTCACTTCGGGAATGGTGATGGTTTTAGCGGTCTTATCTACCGTATATTTGACGGCACCCTTACCGCTCGCCTCCATCACGACATTGCCGTTTTCTTCGGTGAAGACCAGCCGTCTGCCGCCGGCACTGTCCCCAAGACGGAAGGCTGCGCCGTCCTCGATGTAGGTGGTCGCCTTGACATTGTTAAAATCGTCCGTGTAATGGTCATCGGCATCGCCGATGGCTTTCAGCTTGGTGTAGGCGCTCAGATACTTGGTCAGCGAAAGCGTAAAGGCCTCAATCCGTGCCGTACCGGCGTAGATCACAGCCTTGCCGGAGACCGTGGCGTTGATATGGGCACCGCTCCCGTTCGACTTGAACTGGGCATAACTGTCCACATCGCCGCCGAGACCCGCGACCTCGGCATAGGCGCGGAGATGGATATTCTCTCCGGAGACATCCGGCGTGCCGCTGGAATATATATACACATTGCGGAATGCACGGAGGGTGACGTTGCCGATGTAGGTATCAAGATCGATGCCGAAATACGCACGCGCGTAGCTCTCGGCATCACCGCCGAGACCCTTGGCGTAGACCTCGATATCCTGATACAGATAAAGCTTATGCAGACGGGCGGCGATGGTGATATCGCGTCCCGAGATATTGGTCGTGTCTTTGTCTTTGGCAATGTTCACACGGGCGTAGAGAGAATAGTTGTCGTTGGTGCCCGTGCGGAAATCACCGGTACCCTCGGCGATGGCGACTACGCCGCCCGAGGGAACGCTGACCTCCCCACGCACCTTACCCGCGGATGTCCACGCATAGATGAAGACATCCTCCGCGCTCGCGGTGATGGTCACGCCGCCGCCGATATTGATTTCCGTACCGGAATTGTAGGTGTTGGTGACCTCCATATCGTTGTCGATGCTCAAAAATCCCGCCGACTTGCCGCTGGCTCTGGCGTAGATATCGTCGTTGTCTCCGGCAAAGGCCTGAATGCTGATCGTGCCGAGCTCGGAGCTGATTGTGGCTCCGTCGCTGATATCAATGCTGACCTTGCGGTTGAGGGTATTTCTGGCCTGCAGCGTTCCGCCGGCGAACAGGCCGCCGAAGTCTGCGCTGGTTTTCGCGGTCATGACGGCATCCGAGCCCGTCGCGATGAACACGCCCTTGCAGCCGGAGACGACCGCCTTTTTGCCGATGAAAATGCTGTTCAGTTGGTCGACCGTGTTGTGACCGTATTTGCAGTCCGCGCTGACGATGATGCCGACGCAGTCCCCGTCCACAATGGCGGTAGCCGTGGCTTTTTCAGCGGTTTCAATGTTGATTTTTCCCGCCGTGGAAATGAGCTTGCATTCATCGCCCACGCCTGCTGAGGTCTTCATATAGACCGAGGTGGGGACGGTATTCGCCTGCACGCCCACAAAGGAGACATCCCAGCCGCTGCGCATGGTGGACTTGACGGTGACGGTATTGGCGGCCTTGACGGAAATATCCCCCTTGGCTGTGACGACCGCTTTGTCCGCCAGATACGCCATGGAGCTCTGGCGCTTCTTGCCGGAGTCGCCCACATAGATCTGGCAGGTGCCGCCGTCGCCCGAAAGGACGGACAGCGAAAGCTGCGCCACCGAATCCGCGTATGCTTCGGAAACGATCTCGGAATAGAGCGTGAAGCTGCCGTCCGTATTCAGCGTCAAGCCGCTGACATAGGCTTCGAAGCTGTCCGTGACGGTGGTTTTCGCCAAAACGGCCTGGATCTTTGCGATCGCCGCGGAAACCGACTTCTTGACCTCAGAGGACGAATAGGTGCCGCCGAGGGCTTTCACCGCTGCATTGCCGTGAACGGTGACCGTCCCCTTGCCTTTCAGATACGCGCTGTTATCGGCTTCGGAATTTGTATATGCGCCGTAACCGCTGCCTTCAACGAGGGAGAAATCAACGCCCTTGGTGTTTCCGGCGATCGTCTTGGCGGTGCCGTTCAGCGTGCTGATGACGTTCAGATCGTGCGCGATGTCCGCCGTGCCGTCGAAGGCAAAATAAGCGCTCTGGGTCAGGTTGAGGTCTGCGACGACCTCCGTGCCCTTGACCTTAACAAGCGAAAGGGACACGCCCATATCATCCAGATTGCTGACATTTGCTTTCGCGCTTCCGTCCGCCTTCACGTTCAGGCTGTTCAGGCTGATGTTGCCCTTGCCAGCCAGGTAGGCGGAGATATCCGCTTCCGTATAGGCAGTACCGCGGTTGACCTCGACGGTCGCGCCCGTGATATCGACTGCCTCGCCCTTGCCGCCCGCCGGAACAATGTACGCTTCGCTGTCGGTATTGTGGGAGGCGAGCACGCGCGTATCGCCCGCTTTGATCGTCTCCTTGCCGCTTCCGTTCGCCTCGATATAGGCCTTATAGCTGCCGTCTGCGTTGGAGTCCACCACAATGACCGGAATGGAAATGGCGGAAACATCCCCCGCCGATTTGCCGACCGTGGCTTTGGCATAGCTCGCCGCGCAGGTGATCACATCAAGATCCCCCGCGATATCGGCAGCATTGGTTTTGACATAGGAAGAAACGTCCGCATCGGACTTCGCGTAGGCGACATTGACCTTCACCTGCGCGACATTGATATTCGCGAGCGGCAGCGCCGTTTCAGCATAAGCGCCCGTATGCTCCGCCGCAGTCGGATCGGTCTTGTATTCCTCGTCCTTTACATTGAAGAAGGAGCTGACGTTCACATTCTCCGCGTTCACGACAGCACCGTCGATAAAGGCCGCCGCAGTCGGGTCGAGCTTCGCCACCGCCGTATTGGTCGTGACGTTCGCCAGCGAGAGCTTGAATTTCACGGATTTAACCCGCGCATCGGCGTAGGCGCTTCCGGCATTCAGGACATGGATATCCTCCGCTGCTGAGATCACGCCGCCCGTTGTGGACTTCAGTCCCGCATTGGCATCGGTCTCGACACCGGCATAGGCGACATTGACCTTCACCGACGCACCTTCGATATCAACACCGCCGAGTGCCGGAGCCAGCTCGGAGACCGAAGTGGCGTTGTAGCGGTTTTCCACGCGGATATCACCGCCGGAGCTGATCATGCCCGCCGACGTAATGGTAGCATCGAAATCGCCGTCCGCGTAAGCGTGCGCCACGGTGACACCGACGGAAACGATATCAACCGAAAGGCTTTCCGTAAAGGCTTTGGCGCTCGAATTGCCGAGCCCCGCCACCAGAATGTCGCCCGTCACATCGAGGCTGCCCGCGCTCACGCAGGCATTGCCCGTGGCATCCGCCAGCGCAATGGCGATTCCGGTGGTGACATTCGCCGCCGTCAGATTCGCGTTGTAGAGGACGGCCTCCGCCGTGCTTTGCTTCGTGCCGGACTTCGTAACGGCATCCTTATCCGGATGGTACGCGGTGATCTCCCATTTACCGCCCGAGACCTGCTTATTCTGTTCACTCGTCACATAGAGATGGCCGCCGATGGTGAGCGCCGCCAGCGTATCGATCGAGGCATTCTGGGTGCTGTTCAGCTTGGCATAAGCCAGCGTCGGCTGCACGCCTACGAGCCCGAGACCGCCTGCGATCACATAGGAATAGGCGTAGGCCTCACCAAAGGCACGCACTTCTCCGTCGGAGCTCGTATGGAGCGACGCAGAGGTATTCGTTCCCTTGACAAGAGCATTATTGACCGCCTTGTTCAGCGCAACGGCGAAGTTGAACGCGCCGTCAATGAGCGCGCCGTTCGCGGCGTATAGCTTCACGGTGACATCCGAGGAGGAGGGCTTGTCACTGCTCTCGCCCGCATATACCTTGAACGAGCCGGTGATGTCCATATGATTTTTGCTGAGATCCAGCATGGCCTGATTCTCGCTGCGGTTCTTGCCGACCGCGATATCGATGCCGCCGCCGATGGCTTCCACGGACACGCCCACCACGGTGACATCCACATCGCCGCAGAGAACGGCGCGGATGACGAGGTCTTTCGCGGTGATGCTCTTATTCGCGATGTCCGCATGACCGGTCATATCGTTGAAGCCGAGAGCCACGATGGCATTGCCGCCGACCGCGCCCGCCGCCGCGGGAACACCGAGCACATATACGTCGCCGCAGATATCCGACAGGACGGAAACCGTGCCGCTGACATGGATGTCGCCCGCCGTCTTGCTAAAGGCCTCCTCCGGCGCATAGGACGCAGAGCCGATGAAGGTGTAGGCCTTGATCTCGTTGATCGCAATATCGACCGCCACACCCGCGGGAATGGCACCGAAGGCCGCGTTGATGTTATAAACCCTTGTATCGGTGCAGTAGTTCGTGCTCAGCGTAATATCCTTGCAGTTTTCAAAGCTGACGCCCTCTCCGATAAAGGTGTAAATCTTATTCTTATTGATGCCGAGCGCGAGGGACGCATTCGCCGCCACTCCGCCCGCCGCAAGATTGCCGGAGGCGGACTGAATGCGGTTGTCGCCGGTGGAGACGATCGAGATCACGCCCGTGACATTTTGTATCTTCGCGTCACCCGCGATGGCGGATTCCGTTTTGCCCGAAAAATAGATAACGGAGATCGAGACATCCGCGCCGACCACACCGGCGGCAAGTCCGGCGCTGACGGTCAGCACCTCTCCGTAGTCGAGTTGACTTTCGATATGGATGTTATTCGCCTTTGTCACGTCGCCGGAAAGCAGCGCGTTCACCTGATTGTAGGCAAACAGCAGACCGCCGTTCACTCCCACGCCGACATAGCCGCCCGCACCGGCGAAGCCGATAAGACGCAGCTTGTTTTCCTCGTCCGAGATGGTGATGCTGCCGTCTGTTTTCTTGATTTCATCGATAGTTGCATTCTTATCAAGACGGTCATCGGCGATCTTGCGTCCCTCAGAGATATCCTTGTCGGACACGCCCGAAAGCGCGCGGATCTCGATGTCGCCCTCCGCCGAAAGCTCCGCACCGTCACGCACGACCGCATTGACCTCGGATGCTGTCACGACTACGGACAGACCCACGCCGACACCGGCTTTTCCTCCCGCGCCGAGAGCGCCCGTCACGATGTCCGCACTCATAAGGTCAGAGGCTACGACGGATATATTCCCCTTGCTCTTGTCCACGGCATGGACGACCGCACCGGCGGCGATCGACGCGCTGACGGTGTTTTTGTACTCCTTGCCGAAAGACGCAGAGGAGATTGTGATATCGGCATCCAGGTCGTCATCGGAGGGAAGATTTTCCGCCCTCTTGTAGTCCTCGATATTGTCCTTTCCGTCCGCGGCGGATTCGGGATATTTCACATCCTTGCCGAAGTCGGAATAAACCGCGCGCTCGGGATATTGGTTATCACCCTCGAGCAGGAGCGCCAGATCATTTTCGATGCCGAGGTCCTGGAGATATTTGCTGGAACGGAGGCTCTTATCCAGGCAGTCCTCCGGACGGACGGAGCCGGAATAGATCATGTCGTGAGCGTTCTGGCTCATCTTACTTCCCGCGACGATGACCGCGACGGACGCGCCGACACCGGTCGTGCCCGCAGCCCCGAGCGTTCCCGTGACAGCATCGACATCGCGTTCGGATGCCGCATGAACATTAACATTCCCCGCGGTCACGCTTGTACCGCAGTCATGATCGCCGGAGCTGCCGATCTGCGCGGTCGTCGTCGTCAGATCGACGAGCACGGTGACAGCAGCGCCGACCGCTGTCGAGCCGGAGCCCGCCGCCTGTGCCACAATGGCAAACAATTCGGCTTCATTTTTGGCAATGACCGAAACATCGCCGTCCGCGTTCAGCGTCACGCGATTGCCGATATAGGCTTCGGTCGTCTGCTTGGCAACAGCGACCTCCACCGCTCCGGCAGCGGCGAGCGAGGATGACCCGAAGGCTCCGAACACGTCAGCCGTGATGTCCTCGGAGGAATCCGCCGAAACAAGCACGCTGCCGCTGATATTTTTCAGGCTATGGTCATCGTCTATATAAGCTTTGGTCGTCCCGTTAAAGACCGGAATGATAACGACAGCCGAGCCGCCGCTCTTGCTTCCGGCACCTGCCCCGATGCCGATGGTGATGAGGTCTTCATCCGACACAGCGGTGACCGAAATATCCGCTGCTTTCGTGACATCGGCATCGAGCGCCGCGATCACGTCGCTGTTCACAACGACCGTGTTGATATCGCCCGCGACACCGTTGCTGCCGCCTGCGAGCGACATAGACATGAAGGTGATGTCGTCCTCCGCCTGCGCATGAACGACGATGTCACCGTCCGCTTTTACAGATCCCGCCAGAATGGCTTCCAGTGATTTGTTGACAACAAGGGTCGACACGACACCGCCGAAGCTCTTGCCGCCGAGGGAGATGCCGTCTGATATATCCACGATATCCGAGTCCTCACAGGCCTCAGCATAAACGGAGCCTCGTGGGTGACCCTCCCCGTCGTTCGACGATTCGTCTCCGTTTTCGGAGGCTTCCGCCGTGAGCGACGCAGAGGCTTTGGATTTCGCGGTGAAGGTATTACTGATAACGAGGGTATTGACGACCGCGGACGCGCCTGTTTTGGACACACCGCCGCCACCGGCCACCCCGACGATCACGACATCATCGGAGCCGCCGGCATACAGAACGATGCCGGATCGTTTATCCTTTTTGTTCGGAAGCTTCACACCGCCGTCTCCGGTGGGCACGCAGAGTGCTTTCACCGTGACATCGTTTCCGATATAGGCGGAGACGGTATTGTTCAAAACCGAGGTCGCAACCGTGCCGCCGACGGCGTTTCCGCCGCCCCAGACCAGCGTGAAGCCGCCGGCTGCCATGTAGATATTCGAATCCAGTCCCGCGGTCACGCCGACGGAATCTCCGGCGGTGACAGTGGAACGGTCAAGCAGCGAGGCATGAATGCGGCTGTTGTTGACCGTTACGGGAACGGAGCCTTCCATGCCGTTCGTTCCGGCGGCACCTGCCGTCAGCGTTACGAACAGTTCCCAATCCACCGCGGGCGCGGTGATGCTGACACTGCCGTGCGTCGCCGTCAGCGTCGAGCCGGTGTCCACAACGGCATCCGCCGTGCGCTTCAGCACATGGACCAGCACGGAGGCACCGACCGCATCGCGTGAGCCGACTGCCACCGCCGTATCCAGCGTCATGAGCCATGCTTCGGACTGCGCCGACACAAGAATATCCTTGTCGGCGGTCAGCGTATTGTTTTTACCGATTCGGGCATCCGTATCGCCGCGAACGACGGTCACACCCAGCGTACCCGCCACGGATTTGTCCGCCTTGAATGCAGGCGACACAGCCGCCAAAACATCGGCAAGCCGGTCGGAGGTATAGGCCGTGACGGAAATATTTCCGGACGCGGTCAGCGAAGTGTTATCGCCGGTCGCCGCCTTCGTTCCCATATTGGAGACCACAACGTTGATCGTGCCGCCTGCTGCGATCTTTCCGTTGATGCCCGGGGTCGCCGCGGCAATGAGCACGAGATAATTGTCGTTGTATGCGTCGATCGCAATGTCGCCGTTCAGAGCTTTGAGGGTGACATTGTTTCCGACAGTGCTGCGGACCTTATTCTGCATATTGACAACGTCAATGACCGCGCCGCCGGAGAACGCGGCACTTGCGGATGTATCAACCGATGCCGCGATGGCGAGAACAAGGAAGTCCGTTTCGTTCAGCGCTTTCTGGGAATAAGCACCCGCCGTGATGACTGCGCCGTCACCGAGGATGGTCTCGACTATGCCCTGATTGTCAAGCGCAGTCAGCGTGAAGCCGACACCGACGGAGGAGGGCGCAACGTTCGCCGCACCCGCCATGATGCGCGCGGTGCTGCGATCCTCTGCCTTGATGTCCACAAGTCCGTCCGAGGTGATCGTGATCCCCTGCCCCATCAGCACGCGGGCAGCGGAGCGATTGAAGATCATGGCAACGGAGCCCGCAAGGGCTGCCTTGGAGTCGCCGCCTGCCGCGGAGATATTGCCGCCGATCGCTTCGGCATAGGAGTTGTTGCAGGTCAGGAAGTTCAGCAAATCGACAAGGTCGATGAGCTTATCCGTATTGATGTTGACCGTGACCGTGTATTTCCGTGTGATGGTGTCCTGACTGAAATCCACAATGCCGCGGTTGGATTCCTCCTGCGCACTCTTGGTAACCAGATAATCAAGCCCGAGATCGACGCGGAAATCCTTGTCGCTGACGGCTTTGCGGATCGCCGCGACGGTGACCTCGCTGCCGCTCAGCACGATGCCGCTCGAAATCAGCTCGCCCTTGGCGTTCTTCGTGCCGAGAACCGTCTCCACAGCGTTGTTGTTGTAGACAAGGGCAAAGGACGCGCCCATGCCGACCGAGGAGCCCTTGGAGGCGGAGATGCTGCCCGCTCTGGCCGCCAGCTTGCTGCGGTCCAGCGCCTCGATCCCGACCGAGCCAATAGCCGTTATATGCGAGCCGTCGGCTACGCGGATGGCACTTTTGGCGTTGGATGTCACAATCGCCAGAGCCGCGGCGACAGTAGCCTTTCCTCCGGACGAGACCGAGCCGGAGATCGCCTGCGATGCCAGCGAGCCGATATAGGCTTTGTCCGTGTTCTGGCTCAGCGAGGAGAGGATGCGAATGCTGTCCCGAGCGTTTTCGGAGGCTTTCGCATCGGGCGCTTTTTTCGCGTCCAGCTTGCCGTCGATCTCGACCAGCGCATCGTTGTTTGTCACCGTGACCGCCACGCCCGCCGAGACAGCATTGGAGCTGCGGGACAGCGAAGCAGCCGCCGAGGACGCACGGTTGCGGAAATCGGAATCGTTCATCGCAGCGGCAAGGATATCGCCGGCGGTGATGCTGCCGATGATTTTCGTTTTAATGTTATGGTCGGTTACATTCACGCCGACCGATGCCGCCACCTCGTATTTGGTGGGCGAGGTGTTCGAAGCCGAATTGGCAGCCTCCGCCGCCTCAAAGGCTTCCTCCAGTCCCTCCGCGAGCGCATCCTCGGATGCCTGATCCGACTTGGCATCCAGAAGCCCGAGGACGTTTTCCGACAGCGGGAGACCCGCGCTGGCATCGCTGCCCTCGGCGCTCTTATGACCGGTCAGATAGCCGATCACGCGATAGCTCGTTTTGTTCTTCGCGTTCTTCTGCTCCTGTTCGGCGGCTTCCTTGCGGAAGGAGTCGTAGTTACCCTGCTCAATGTCGGTGATGATTGAGCCGGCTTTGCCGGTGGCTGTTCCGAATTTCTGGAAATAACGGCTCAGATCGGCACCCATCGCCGTCGCTTTCGCGTAGCTCATGTCCTCGTTGCTGCCCTCGCTGACGATCTGTGCATCAACATTAGAGGGGAGCGTGGCAGTCCCGCTAAACGCAGCGGTGACATCCGTATTCACGACGTTCACGGCAACGGTCGCGCCGACGGAGGCATCGTTCCCGTCTGCCATGGAGGACGCGATCGCCTCCGTATAGCCGGTCTCCGAGGCGTGAATATAGAGATTCGCGCTCTCGACCACTTCAGTGTGACCCTCTGCGTCGGTAAACTCGGAAATGACAAAGTCGTTGCCGCCGGTGGTCTCGATGACGCAGCCAGTGTCGGCCACGGCATCCACGGTGATATTCACGACCTGCACCGTGACTGCGGCATCCAGACCGTAGTCGGAGAGGTCGGCCCCCTCTATCGGCTTGTTCTTAAACGGATCGGTGCCCGAGGCAGAGGTGGTCGTGACCTTGTGCTTCTCCTGTGCATCCACGCCGATGGCTCCGGCGGTGATTTTTCTGTCCTTCCCGATCCGGGCACGCACTTCGTTGTTGAGAACACTCAGCGCAAAGCTCGCGCCGACACCGACGCTGCTTTCGCTTGTATTCGAGAAAAGTGCCGCTTTGGCTTCCGGCTCCTCGGCTTTCGCGTCCGCATTGGACTGATCGTCCGCCTCCGCACGCGCCGAGGGATTGGCATCCGCGTTGCCGTAGGCATCCGCCGCGGCACTGGCAGCCGTAATGAGCCGGATATTGTCCGAGGCAAACAGACGGAGAAGCTCATCCAGCTTGACCGAAGTATCGGCCAGAGCGGATTTCGCCGCATCCGCAAGAACAGCCTCGGAATGTCCGTTCACGATCGCGATCGCAATAACACCGGCAACACCCACGTTCGCGGCACCGGCACCGGAAATCGCCTGCGTTTGAATGACACTGCGGTTCGCGGGATCTTCGACCTCCGCTTCCACGCCGAGTGCACCGAGCAGCGCATCCGTCAGCTTGGTCGTGACGACCACACCGGCTTTTTCAAAGGCCTCCCAAAGACGCGTCTTGATCTCATCGGCGTTGCAGTTTTTGATAAAGTTCGCAAATTTGTTCGCGTCAACGATATGATTCAGCAGATCGTTGGCGATGCCGACACCGACGTAGCGCAGACCCTCGGTCAGATATTCCGAGGTATCCGGTTTATAGGTGACGACAACGGGCGTGCCGTCCGGATTCTTGAAGCTGCGGGAAATATAGCCGAGGACGGCATTGATGATGAAATCGGAGAGATATTTCTTCGCAGACTCCTCCAGAGTCTCCCCCGCATCTGCCAGACACTGATCGATCTTCGCGGAGATATCTGCCGCGAGCAGCCCCTCGAGGCCCGTGCCTTTCAGAAGCGTATCCAAAAAGGCTTCGGACATATGCCCGATGATCGGCGCGAGGATATCGTTGAGCGAATCGATCACGCTCTGCGACACGCCCGCGGTTTTGAGAACGGAGGTGAAGACGCTTTCAAAGGCCGTCTGCACATACTGCGCCAGGACGTTGTCCATCTCCTGCTTGGAGATCTTCTTCACATCCGCAGAGTATGCGGAATCACCCGTGACGGCGGTGATGTCAAGACTCCTTGCGGAGATCTTGGAGGCACCGACATAGGCACGGTTGGTGTAGCTCACGATATTCAAAGCAGCAGCAGCTCCGACACCGATGCCGGAGTTCACCACGGATGCGTTGGCGGTCAGATATACGTCGGTGCGGATGCGGGAATTGACGACCACATCCCCCGTGCACACGAGGACCAGACCGTCCGCGATCACCGCTTCGGCTTTGTTGTGTTCGATATTCAGAGCGAAAGCCGCGGCAATGCCGAGCGTCCCCTCCGTCGTCTGAGCTTTCTGACGACCCGAGGAGAGAGAGGCAAGGACGGAGGCATTCATATTGCCCTCGCCGAAGCCGGAGGAAAGGAGACTAAGACGAGCCAGATGCGAATCCGCATCCGAGTCCGCGTCCGCGTCTGAATCGGCATCTTTTTTGTCGCCGGAGGACGCGCCGGAAGGCTTATCCTTGGAGGATCGTTCATTGCCTTTGCCGGACGCTGTGAGCCCCGACATATTCATCGCGCGGGAGGATGCTTTCACCGTCAGATCGCGGCACTGGACACCGCGCTTCAGGTGGGACTGAGCGCTGTCGTTCAGCACGGAGATCAGCATGGCAGCGCCGACGCAGCAGGAATCGCCACGGGTATCGGCGCTCGAAAGCAGCTTGCGGAACATACCCGAGGAAGCGGAGATCTTCACATCGCCGGCGACGGACAGCGCACTGCCCGAGCCGAGCTCCGCCAGACTCTTAACACCAGATGCCGCCACGATGAGCGCAGGTGTCGCAGACCGACCGCCCTCCGCACCGGCCTTGGCGGCAATGGTTTCGGTCAATGTAGTATTGGCTGTGATCGTGCTCTCGCTGAGCTGACTGTCCTTGAGCTGTTGGATGACAACGCCGTCTTTGATAACAGCCGTTGTGCTGATATTGGTCACATCGACCGCGATGCCCGCGCCCACGCCCGTGGAGGACTTGGCGCTGATCATGCCGCCGGACGGCTCAAAAGCCTCGGCTTTTTCGGTGTCCATGACATAGGCCGCGGATGTCACATCGAGCGGACCGTTTCCGAGCGTAAGCACAGCGCCCGGCTCGACGGCGGCATTTGTTTTGATCTTGTTGACGGCGACCGCGACAGCGCCGGCAATGCCGAAATCACCCTGGGCGTATCCGGCTTCCGAAATGGTGCTGCTCGCAATACGGACACCCTCCGTGCCGCTGTTCGCCGTGATTTTGAGACCGTTTGCCTCAACGCTTCCGCGCTTGATGACCGCGTTGTTCTTCGACGTGAACACATTCACGGAGATCGCAGCGCCGAAGCCGAAGGTCTTTTCGGGATTCTGTTTGCCCTGCGTCTGCTCAAACGCGGCGGAAAGTTCGATGGATTTTACATTATCAAGCGGAATTTCCACAAAGTATTTCCCTGCGGCATCCGCCATGATGCGCCTGCCCGATTCGCTGTCATCGTTACCGATGAAGCTGACAAGGATGCCGTCGGCAAGCTTATAGCCCGCGGCGGGCGTGACGCGAAGCTCGACCTTCTCGCCGCCGTTCACCTTCGCGGGGGCACGGACCGTGCCGTTTTCGGAATCATGGATCGTCACGCCGATCGACTTGGAGGCACCAAAAGCGACAGACACGGTGATCTTCTCTCCGTCCGCAAGGTCGGCGGGAACGATGAAGCTATGATCCCTGTCGAGCGTGATCTCGCGGTCACCGGCTATCACCGTGACTGTATAGGATTTGTCGGAATCGAGCAGTTTGTCGGTAAAGGTGAGTTCCACGCGTTCGCCCTTTTCGGCTTTGTTAAAAACTGCCACATAGCCGGAGGCGGCTTTATCGACCTCCACGTCGATCTGCTTCACGCCCTCGGTCAGGGCAAGACGGATATCGGCATCGGGCATGGTGAAGATCAGCTTCGTCCCCTCACGGGTGACGGGAACGGAAAGCGCTTTGCCGTCCTTGTCAAGCACCGTCAAAGAATAGGTCTTCGCCTTATCCGCGCCGGATGTTCCGATGGTCACGACATCGCCGGTACGGGCATTTTTCGGCAGATTGATGCCCTGCGGCAGCTTGCCTGAGGCGGTGAGCGAATGCTCCACGCCCTCGAACAGAGCCGTGACACGCATGAAGTTCTGGATCGCATCGAAGTCCACGGTAGCGCGGTCATCCGCGCTGAGAACATAGGTGTCCTCCGTGCCTTTCAGAAGTTCGAGATCAAAGCTATGCGACTTGCCCTTGTTGTCCCACAAAACGAGCTGAATAGCCTTGACCGCATAGCCCTCATCGGGTGTCGCAATAAAGGTCAGCGTCTTGTTTTCAGCATGGCTCAGAAGACCGGCGGCGGTAGCCTCGATCTTCACGGTATATTCATAATTTTTGTTATTGAAATACTCCACGGCATCCACGGTCTGCGCGGCATTGTGGGTCGCGGAATCGGGCTTTTTAGCGGAGCTGACGCTGCTGTCCTCGGTCTTTTCCTCCACCGTGGATTTGATGGGCGTGCCGTCCGCATAGACCGCACTCTGGGTTTCCGCAAAAGCGAGAAGTTCCAGATTCCCGCCGGCCTTGACCTTGCCCGTCGTATCGATGACCGCCTCGTTGTCGTTGACGGTCACGCCGATGGCAAGCGCGCCGATCTGCTGGTCGGCTTTGGCAGCCTCGGCCTTTTTATCCGCCTTGCGGAACTCCGCCTTGACCGAAAGCGTCTCGCCCGGGTCGATATCGTCCGGCAGCTCATAAGCGTATATGCCGGTCGAGCTGCGGTTGACGGTATCATGGTGCCAGATGCCGTCCGTGTCCTTGAAGCTGACAACGATGGAGCCCTCTTTGAGGACGTAGCCCTCTGCCGGCTCGATGATAAAGCGAATCATCTGACCGCTGTCGGCGGTCTTGGTGTTCGCGGAAATAAAGCCATGCTCCTCGGCGGAGCCCGAGCCCTCGATGGTATAGGCACTTCCGTACTCAACGGTGCGGAAGTATTCCTCATTGGCGGCATTCAGCGCATCGAAAGCACTGACCGAGGACTCCCCGCTTTCACGATTCACGATGGGGTCCTCGTCACCCTCTGCCTCGACGAACACGGCGGACAGGGTCACATTCGCGGCGGGCATAAGGAATGCGTAGTAGATGCCGCCTTCGGTATCCTGCGGATCTACTTTGACTTCGTCGATCCATTTGTCGCCCGCGAGATATTTCATAGTGATGGAGCCGAGCGTATAGCCCTCCTCCGGGATGATGGTGATATCGACGCAGTCTCCCTCCTTCGCGCGGCTCACGGTCGAAACGGTGCCGCCCGCGTTGGATTCGGCGTTTACTTTATAACCAGTCGTGGCGATGACCTGATTCTCCGCCTGTTTAAGCCGCTCGTCGTATTCGGACATTCCGAAGCGGCCGTAGACCAGATCAAGCGCGGTGAGGAAGAGATCCGCCGCATTGTTGATGGTCTCGGTACCGGCAGCCTCCGCGCCCGCGATCTTCGCGTCGGCGCTGCGTGCCGTCGAGTTGTTGATCACCGTGGAGTTAGAGGTGATGAGCACGTCCTCCCCTGCTTCCACATTGGCGTTGCCGCCGATCCTGGCGTATGTATCCGCATCCACGACCGCGATCGCCACATAGATGCCGTACTGGCTCGGGATGGTCTGCGCGGCATCACCGATGGGGTTGCCGTCCTCATCCACGGCAATGGTGATCTTTGCGTCGGAACGGTTGGCGGCGTTAGTATCGTCGTTTATCTTGCTGTCAGCGGTCAGAATGACCGAGCCGCCCGCCTGGATGTCGCCGGCGACATCCACATGGGTATCGGCGGACACGACCGAGACCGCGAGAATGAAGGACAGCTTACCCGTGATGCCATGCGCCGTGACCGTGATGTCGCTCAATGCACTCAGCTCCACGGAGCCGCCGGCTTCAAGCCGTGCGCCGTTTTTGAGTTCCACGATGCTGTCCGAAAGCGCGACATTCACCGACACCGGCACATAAGCTCCGGCGAGCAGACCGTTGCTCGCATCGACCGTGACCGTCTGCTTCGTTGTCGCCTCGATATTGCCCGCGGCGATGATCTGACCGCGCAGGATCACGGAGGCGTTCCCGATCTTCACGACAATGGGGTTAAGACGCTTGGAAAACGGGATGAGAACGTGCGTCTGGTCGGTGGCGGCCTGCAGGATGACCGAGCCATCCGCCTCGACCTGTGAACCTTCCAAAAATTCAATCCTGGCACCGTCCACGATGCCGCCGATGTTGAAATCACCCAGCTCCTCGTATTCGATCAGGCCGTCGTTATCACTCGCCAGGATCGTCAGATTGCCGACCTTGACAACTGCACCATTGTCGAGCGTAATCTCGCGCCCGAGGATGCGGACATTCATGCCGGGTGCCGTGATGTTGCCCAGCGTGAAGGCTTTTCCGTCGCCGTTCAGGATCAGTCCGGCAAGGAAGCAGTCGCTGTTCGCGGAGGAAACGGCCATGACTTTATCGCCGTCCATAAAAGCGGCGTTTTTAAGGTCGATGACGTAGTCCACAAAGACCGAGCCCTCGGCCGGAAGCGTGATCACACCGTCACGGACATCGGCAGCGCCGAGCTCCGCCGTCTTCTTGTTTTCCAGAGAATCGGTGAACAGCTCGGTGTCGCTGTGAATGTTGATGGTATGAGCGGCAGCGTTCTGAAGAATCAGAACGGGCAATGCGCCGGCGTTTTTGCTGACCGTGCTGCCCGCTCCGTCGGGCATGAGCGCACCCGTCAGCTCGAGCGTATCGCGCCCCGCGCCGCCGGAAACGGTGGCATCCGCGCTGTAGTCCGCGGCGCTGATGTCGATGCCGAAGCTGTCGTCACCGGCTCCGCCGTAGAGTTCTATGCGGCCTTTGCCGTCGCCTCCCCCGCCACCGGAGGAGCTGACATTGATTTTGTCGTTCCCGCTGCCCGTGTCGATCACAAGATTCTTCGAGCCGGAGGCATCGACCGCGACGCTGTCGCTCTGCGCGGTGCCTTTGATCGTCACGTCCGCATCGGTCACGATCATCGGATTCTGCATAGAGAAAAGAAGTCCGGCAAAAAAGACGTTCACGCCGTCGATCTTGATATCACCGTTCAGGTGCGCATTCCCCGCGCCGCCGGCGTGGATGCTCGACTTATCGTATACCGCGCCATCTTCCGCCGCGGGCGTATAGGCATCGTCCGCAACGATATAGAGAGTAAAGCTATCCCAGTTCACGCCGGACGCGGCAGTGTCCTTTCGGACAGTGAGACCGCCGTCATATTCCCCGGGGGCCACGGAGATGGTAACAGAACGGCTTTCAGCGGATATATTTTGCAGCGCGCGGTCCACGGCTTTCTGGATCGCGTTTTCGGAATTATATACTTCAAGAGTCGTCTGAATATTGTTAAAGGGACGTTCTTCTGTGCTCGTCACATCCTTGGGCAAAGGATAGGCATCCGTGTTGATCTCCACGATCTGGCCGGTTTCGGTGAGGGTGTAGTATTCGTCCACGACATCTTCGGTCGCAACATCTCGATTCACAATATGAGTGACCGAGGGAACATCGTTGACCGTCGTATCGGTCGCCTGCGGCTCCGTGTCCTGAATATCATCGATCAGCTCGTCCACATGGTTTTCGTCCGGCGAGTCCTCCTCCACGTATTCCACGATCTGAGCGGAGCCCTCCTTGGGCGCGAGGGGATTCGAAACATCCGCATCGCTGCCCGCTTCGGTCGGGTCGGATGCCGACAGCGCTTCTGCCGATTGCGCCTCCGCTGCCGTCAGCAGCTCCGGCTCAGTCGGCTCCACTGTTTCTGTCAGCAGCTCCGCCGCAGTCTGCTCGTATTCCTCCGCAAACGCGGAAATCGACAGCAGAACGAGTGCCGCCACCATGACCAAAATGAAAAACAATCCTCTGCGTAGTCTCATAACGTGCCCCTTTTTTATGTAACGTGATCGGGTTTTGTCCGATCTGCAAATTCTGAATGCAAAAAACTTATAGATATACATTTTTATTCTACTACAAAAACTGTCAAATGCCAATACTGAAAGGATTACAGAAATTTTTTCCTTTTTTATACGTCAAGCATCGCAAAAAAGTTTTATTCTCTCTTTGACAGCACCATGTACGAATGATAACATTTAATTACAAAAGTATTTCGGAGAGCACGAAATATGGACAAATTATGTTGTAAAGTTCTGTCTTCTCAAAATACTCTTCAAAGACGTGATCGGATTTAAAAACCGGATCGCTTCTTTTTATTTTGTTTGTAAAATGACTTACTTACATATTTAGAAGGTTTTCATGGAGAAAAAACACCCCTTTATAAGACCCACGTGGACATGGGCGCAAAGATTATGGAGTTCGGCGCTTACCTCATGCCGATGCAGTATTCCTGCGTGATCGCGGAGTAGATACTCCGCGTCATGCGCCCGCATCCCAGCTTTGAGGAGGACGTGCAGGATGCGCTGGAAAATGTTCTCGAGCGGCTGAACAAATAATCTGTTTCTATAACAACAAATCTCCCTTTAGACTCGACTCTAAAGGGAGATTTATATTGATTGTCACTTGACTATGCGACCGCTTTGGGTGGTGTATCGTCTGAGCTTTTCGACCAGTTCGGGACTGAGTGCGTCCGGCCTCATCCGCCAGCGCCAGTTGCCGGAGTCCGTGCCCGGGATGTTTATTCGCGCCGAAGTATCCAGCTCCAGTATGTCCTGCATCTGCGCGACGAACAGGCAGGAGCGTGTGTTCATGCCTGTGCGGATCATTCCCCAGCACCAGCCTTCGTCCTCGGTGATGTTCATATAATCCTGCGCGAAGGCTCTGTCCGCTGCACAGAGCGACGACTCCCAGCCGCGTACGGTATCGTTGTCGTGCGTGCCGAGGTAGCAGACGCTGTCCTCGTTGCAGTATTCAGGCAGATACGCACTTCGGTCGCGTGCATCGAAGGCGAATTCCAGCACCTTCATCCCGGGAAAGCCGGAGTCCTTCACGAGCTGACGCACGCGGTCTGTCAGAAGACCCAGATCCTCCGCGATGAAGCGGATATCCGCAAAGCGTGTTTTGATGCTCACCACCAGCGACAAACCGGGGCCGTCCCGCCATGTGCCATCTTTGGCGGTTTCATCCCCCGCCGGAACGGCCCAATAGCTGTCCACGCCGCGAAAATGGTCGATACGAAGCGCATCGTACAGGTGCGAAGCGCCGTCCAGCCGCCGTTCCCACCATTCATAATTCTCCGAGCGCATTCGCTCCCAGTCATAGATGGGATTGCCCCAGAGCTGACCGTCCTCGGTGAAAGCATCGGGCGGCACACCGGCCACGACCGTCGGCTGAAGCTCGCCGTCCAGCAAAAACTGCTCCGGCTCAAGCCACACATCCGCCGAGTCCATCGCCACATAGATCGGCAGATCGCCGAGTATGCGTATGCCCTTGTCGTTGGCATAGCGTTTCAGGCGGCTCCACTGCTCGAAAAACAGCATTTGGATAAAGCAGTGCAACTCAATCTCCTCCGCGAGCATACGGCGGTATTTGACAACCGCTCCGCTTTCCCGCCGTTTCAGTGCATCATCCTCCCAGTCGCACCAGCTTTTCATGCCGAAGTGCGCCTTGGCTGCCATGAACAACGCGAAGTCCTCGACCCAAGGATTTTGATGACAAAACTCCGCGAGCGCCTCCGCCCTGATCTCCCGCCCGCGCTCATAGGTGCGGCGAAGTACCCTGAGACGGTTTCGGAACATTAAGCCGTAATCGACATATTCGCAGTCGCCGCCAAAATCGACGGACACATCCTCCGCCGTGAGCAGACCGTCCGCGATCAGCATATCGAGGTCGATAAAATACGGGTTTCCCGCAAAAGTGGACAAGGGCGAATAGGGGCTGTCGCCGTAGCCGGTCACACTGAGGGGCAGGATCTGCCACCAGCGCTGTCCCGCCTCGGCCAGAAAATCAACAAACTCATACGCCGCCCGCCCGAGAGTACCGATTCCATAGGGCGATGGAAGCGAGAATATCGGCATCAGCACGCCGCTGCTTCTTTCAAACTTCATGTTCTTCATCGCGCTGTAAGGCTTGCCCGAGGGTGATTGAATTTTGAGCCTTACTACGTTCATACCGCACTCCTTTTCTTAAAGAAAAAAGCCCCTGCCGAATCGGCAAGGACACGCAATAACACAGCCGCTTTCCGGCGGCGGTGCGTTTTTTTGATCTTGCCGATATCAAAGTATCGCCTTAAAGATGCTGCTTGATGATAGCATATTGTGCTCCGAATGTCAATGACAACGCCCAACAAAAAGGACAAATATACGGCGGGGTCGTGTCATAGGATGTACCAAAACCGAAACGGAGGTAATACAGTTTGGAAAAGACACGGTACATACTGAGGAGATACCGAAAGCTCATCGGCGCGGTCGCTTTTGTGTTCGCGGCAGCGGCGATCCTGTGGGCAGTGACAAGTCCGGCAATCGTCGGTGCCGCGGCGGCGACACGAGAGCTCCCCATCTACTGCGTACAGCGGGACAACAAAACCGTCGCACTGAGCTTCGACGCAGCATGGGGCAACGAAGACACCGAGGAGCTGATCAACATTCTCAACCGATACGGCGTTAAGGCCACCTTCTTTCTGGTCGGTATGTGGGCGGATAAGTACCCCGAAAGCGTGCAGCAGCTCTACGACGCAGGCATGGAGTTGGGCAACCATTCCGACGACCATCCCCACATGGCGAAGCTTTCGGAAAGCGAGATCATACAGCAGGTCACAGCCTGCAACCAGAAAATCGAAGCCATCACCGGCGAAGCTCCCACCCTGTTCCGCTGCCCCTACGGCGAGTATGATGACGATGTCATTTCCACCGTAAACTCTCTCGGCATGAGCGCAATCCAATGGAACTGCGAGCTGAGTGCAACATAGGAAAGTCCTTGTGTGCCAATGGTTTGCGGTTTCTTCACAGTAACCTACATACAAAAAAGAACTGACCTTTCATCTGCCGACACCATTCTGTCGTTTCAAAGATGAAAGGTCAATTTTTTGTAAGTTTGTAGAAACACAGGAGCATACCAAAAACCCGTGAAGCCGGAACGATAGGATGATCATGGGCGCTTCTTGCAAAAGAAAGCGGGAACGCCTATAATAGGTATATCTTCTATGAAGCTGATATATCCACAGATCGAGGTGACTGTGATGATCTTTTACAAACGCGAAGCCATCCTGACCAACGAGGTCATTGCCGAATGGTCGCAGGAGGTCGCGCAGGAATATCTGAAGCAGGCGGGCAAACGCGCCATCGTCGAGACGAAAATGCGCCTCGCCGTGGAGGAGCTGCTCATCAAATTCCGCCGCTTTTACGGCACGGAGACGCCCTGCCGCATCGTCGGGCGTAAACGCTTCGGTCAGCTTACATTCGAGCTGCGTCAGGACGGTCCGCAGATCGACCCCGTGGCGCAGCCGGAGGACGAACTGCAATTCGCCTACGATATTCTGAGCCGACTGGATGTGCGTCCGCGCTATTCCTACATAGCACGGCGGCATATGAACTGCGTCACACTTCCGGCGGAGCTCGGTCCGGTCAAAAACCGGATGCTCTTTTTGATGCTGAGCGCGCTGGTGCTGGCCGTAGTGTCCTGTCTCCTGCTTTCTTCTGTTGCTCCCAACGCGGCAGAGATCATCTATACCGGCATCACACTGCCTGTTTTCAACAAGCTCACCGCAGTGATCGCCGCGTTGGCAACACCGCTCGTCTTCCTCGCGGTCATCACAGGCATCACGGGACTGGATGACGCAGCCTCTTTCGGGCGCATCGGCAAACGGGTCTGCGGCGCGATGGGCATAGCCTATCTGCTCGCGGCGGTAGCCATCGCTCTTGCAGCTCTGCTCTCCTACCCCATCGGCGGCGGCACAGACAGCTCCGGCGGCGTTCTGGCGCAGACGGTGCAGCTTGTGCTGGACATCGTTCCGGACAATCTCCTGTACCCCTTCACCATCGACAACGATCTGCAGGTCATTGCGCTCGCCATCTTCATGGGCGTGGTCATGCTGATCCTCGGCAATCAGCTTCGCGGACTCAACGCGATCATCCGCGAGGCCTCGACCCTGATCAACCGTATGATGGCGGTTGTTTGCAAGCTGCTGCCGCTCGTGGTGTTCTTTGGCATTTTCAATCTGATGTACAGCAGCGATCCGCGCGAGTTTATCTCGGTCGGGCGGGTGTTTATCCTCTTTGCGGTCTGCTGTGCGGTGCTGATTGTTATTTCTATCCTCCGCACCCGCATCCTCACAGGTGTCCCCTTTGGCCTCATCTTCCGCAAGACCCTGCCCACGCTGATGATCAACCTCACCACGAGCTCGCAGGTCGCGGCGCTGCCGGAGAATATGCACTGCTGCAAGGACAAGTTCGGCATCGACGAAAAGCTCACGGACTTTGCGCTGCCGCTCGGCGTTGTGGTATATATGCCCTGCGGGGCGGTCTTCCTCGGACTCACGGTGCTTTCGCTCGCCTCCGTCACCGGTACGGTGCTCACGGGCTCGGTTTTCGCGCGTGTCGTGATCGTATCGGTCATCCTCGCCATTGCCGCGCCGCCCATCCCGGGCTCCGTGTTCGCGGTCATGCCGATCATGTTCACCGCCTGCGGCGTGCCGGAGAGCGTTTACCCGCTCGCCATTCTGCTCGGCACGATCCTCGGCTACCTGCTTCCGGCGCTCAACGGCTTCCTTCTGCAGCTTGAACTGCTGCGCGTGGCAGTGAAGCTCAATCAGATCGACATGGATAAACTCCGCGCCCCCGTTGAAGATTGACATGACACCGCTGCCCTCATAGCGGCTCGTCGCCGGAGAGGCGTTTTCCGTTGACCCCTAAGATGATATGATTAAATTATAAAAAAACGACCTTTCAGCTTCTCGTCCTCTCGCTGTATTTTCTGGGCGCGGTGCTGACGGCGAACATCAACCAGCTGGAAAGCAATCTGCCCTACTCGAACACGCCGCCCGAAAACAGACGGCATAACCTTGTTATACTGTTATTTCATTGTAAAGGCATCTTATTCCTCATTCAAGTAAAAATTCCAAGCAAGTTGATGACAAAATCACGCGCACCGTATTCGTATGAATGCGGTGCGCGTTAATCTACTATCGGATGAATTCCGGATAGAATATGTCTCCTTTTCTTTCATTTAGATCTTCCACTTGATTTCCACCGACTGCTCCCCCACCTCAATACGCTCGATGAACTGTGCAGCGACGGCTTTCTTTTCCTCAAAGCTCAGTTCGGAAAAGACCAGCTTGTCCGGCAAGGTCGGACGGCTCTCCATGCGTTTGCGGCTTTCCAGAAGCACCTGCCGTTCCTTTTCCAAACGTCCCAATGCACGCCTGAGGTATGTATCGGACATATCGCTCTCCGCGAAAGCATCCAGCAGACGATCCGCCCGTCGGTCGATCTCAGCCAGATGCGCCGCATAATCATCTTGCTCCGGCTCTGCGGCTTCCTCGGGGCACTCCGCCAAAAGCTTTTCGATTTCCTGCTGAGCGACAGCCTCCAACTCGGAAAGATCGACATGGATGGAAGCATCGCAGTGCGCCAGATTGTACCGCCCGCTGCACAGCATCCAGCGGTGCGCCTTCTCAGAGGCGATCTTGATGCTGTAGCCGCATTTGGCACATTTCAAAAGCCCCGACAGCCATGTGTGCTTCCCCTTACCGGCGTTGCCGATCTGGCGGTTATGCGAGAGCTTGTCCTGACACCGAAGCCACAGCTCCGAGGACACGAGGCCGACACTATTGAGGACGGCAGCGGTATGGTCGCGCATATCGGTGTACTTTCGCTCGCTGCCGGTGTGCTTGCCCACCAGCATGACACCGTGGATGCCGTCAAAATCCTCCTCCGGCGACGTGACATTGATGCCCTGCGCCAACAGATACAGCCGCACCTGCGCGTCCGCCATGGCATAGGTTGGATTGTGCAGGATGCGGGAGAGCGCCACATTGTCCCAGGTACCGCGCTGAATGGCGGTATTTGTGCCGTCATTGAGGCTCTTTGCCAGAATACCGAGGGACATTCCCTCCTCAGCATAGGAGTTGAATATCGTCTGCACCATGGTGGCATCGGCATTGGGGATGATGGCGGGGACGATGCGTCCGCTGTCGTCGGCAACGCGCCCGTTGTCGTAGCCATAGGGGGCGGGGCCGCCGGGCCAGCGTCCCAGCGCGTGGCGGCGGTAGTAGTTGTCGCGGACACGCTCGGCGATCGTTTCGCGCTCCAGCTGGGCAAAGACCATGATGATATGGAGCATAGCGCGGCCCATGGGGGTCTTGGTATCGAAGTTCTCGCTGACGGATACAAACTCGACCTTGTGCGCCTGTAAGACCTCCCAGAGCTGGCCGAAATCCGCCACGCTGCGGGAGAAGCGGTCAAGACGATAGACGTACAGGGTGCCGATCCGATCTGCCTTGATATCCTTCATCAGACGCTGAAAACCCGGGCGCTCGGTATTTTTGCCCGAGTAGCCGCTGTCCTTATACTCCCGCAGGTGATCGACCCCTGCGCTGCGGCAGCAGAGGTCGATCTGCCCGGAGATCGAAAGGCTGTCCCGTTTTTCCACGGACTGACGGGCATATACAGCATTCTCTCTCATGTCACGCACTCTTTCTCAGCGTGTGCTTATCGCTCTTTCCGCGAAGACGCGCAACCACCGAGAGACATACCGTACGGGTCTCCTTCAGCTTGTCCAGGCGCTGACTTTCCGTCTCGTACTTCGGGTGGGTGTGCTTTACTTCCATAGCCGAGCCTCCTCGGTTCAAGCTATGTCCGCCTCCGGCGGTATATGCGGGGAAACGAATGGTCTATACTGAAACCAAGCCTTGTATGGGGGGGGTAATTATATCAACGGAAATCGTCAATTGTGATTGAATCTACGCATAACGGAGGCACGGCGGCAGGGAGAATCCCTGTCGCCTTTTTAATGGGAACACTTTCGTGAAATTCATTGACAAGTGACCAAGCGGTCACTATAATAATATGTGTCCAAGCGGTCACCATATTTATACGGAGGATGTAATGGAAAACACAACGAAGGGAAAGATTCTTGATGCGGCGCTCGTAAGCTTCGCCGAAAACGGATATAAGGGAACCAATCTGCGTGATCTCGCCGCAGGAATGGGACTCAGCAAGTCTGCCCTTTATAAGCACTATGAATGCAAAGAGGATATCTGGAATGCCGTCCTCGACCAAATGGAAGCCTATTATAGCGCCCGCTTCGGCTCGCCGGAGAAGATGCCGCCTGTGCCGAATTCCTGTGATGAACTTTTTACGATGACGATGCAGATGCTGGACTTTACCATGCACGATAAAAGGGTGATCCTTACAAGACAACTCCTTCTAACGGAACAGTTCCGTGATGAAAGAGCGCGCCGGTTTGCTACTCTGCACTTTTTGACCGGAACAAAGGACATCTATACGAAAATGTTTGCGGAAATGATGGATAACGGTATTCTGAAAAAAGATGACCCGGAGATGCTGGCCTTTGCCTATACCGCTCCGATCACGGCGCTGATCCATTTCTGTGACCGCGAGCCCGATAAGGAAGCGGAAATTATCGAGAAGATCGAGGCATTCGTAAGGCATTTTATCAATATCTACAAGAAAGCGTGAAAAATCAGGAAAAGAGATGAAAAAGGGCCTTTGCGTGCAAATCATGCACATAGGTCCTTTTGATAATGAGCCGGAAACTATCGAGTTGATGACTCAATACCTTGCCGAAAACGGATATGAAAACGATTTTTCCGACACGCGCATTCATCACGAAATCTACCTTTCTGACGCGAGAAAGGTCGCGCCGGAGAAATGGAAAACGGTCATCCGACATCCAATCAAAAAGAAATATACGACCATACGAGCGAATTAAGGATAAACCGGGATTTGCAAACACAAAAAACATGAAAAGCATAAAAGAGGCAAGAAAATGAATTTACATACAGAAAGACTGATCCTCCGTCCGTGGGATGAAGCGGATGCGGAGAGTTTATACGAATATGCAAAGGATGACCGTATAGGTCCTATTGCCGGATGGCCGCCGCACACAAGCGTTGAAAACAGCCGTGAGATTATCCGTACAGTACTGTCGGAGCCCGAGACTTACGCCGTCTGCTTAAAAGAAGATAACAGAGCCATCGGCAGTATCGGACTGATGATCGGCAAACAGAGCAATCTTGATTTGTCTGAAAACGAGGGAGAGATCGGCTACTGGATCGGCGTTCCCTTTTGGGGGCATGGACTGATTCCCGAAGCAACAAGAGAACTTATCCGTCACACTTTTGCCGATTTACATCTAGATACCCTTTGGTGCGGCTATTTCGACGGCAACGAAAAATCAAAACGCTGTCAGGAAAAGTGTGGATTTACATATCACCACACAAACAAGGACATTCATTGGAAACTGATGGACGATATCCGCACCGAGCATATTACCCGACTAACGAAAGAAGAATGGAGGAAAAATCAATGAACATAAGCTACGAACACAAAAACGAACTGACTTTTATCGGTTTTCATACCGAGATTGCACCGAATGAGGGCTATCGGAAATGCCCTGAGTTTTGGGACAAAGAATACAACGAGAAGCATGCCCGTCTTTGGCAGACGATGAAGCCCGAAACACCCGTTGAAGCGGCGTTCCTTGAAAACGGCATTGGTATGTACGCCATCTGCGCCGACGGAGATAACGGCTTTGCCTATTGGATCGCCGGACTTTACAAGGGCGGCAATGTGCCGGAGGGACTGGAGCTTTTCACCTTCCCGGAAGGCGACTGGGCAATCTTCTCGGCAAAGGGTGCGATCCCGCAGTCTTTGCAGACGCTCAACACACAGGTGTGGCAAGAATGGGCGCCGAACATAAAAACGATGTATGAAATCGGCTCGTCCTCCCTTGAAATCTATTCTGCCGGGAATCCGCAGTCTCCGGATTATGAGTGCGGTATATGGGTGCCGATAAAGAAAAAGGCGGATCTGAAGATCTGTCAGAGCTGTGGAATGCCGATGGAATCCGAAGAGGTTTTCGGCACCAACGCCGACGGCAGCATCAACGAAGACTATTGCAAATACTGCTATGTGAACGGCGAATTTACTGACAAGGTTTCGATGGAGGAATATATCGAAATGTGCAGTCAGTTCGGCGCACAGGCGGGCATGACCAACGAAGAAATGAAAGCGTATTGCGTAAAATTGTTCCCGACGCTGAAACGGTGGAAACGATAAATGCCATATCTCTTATATATCAGAAAGAAGCTCAAGCAGTACTCGGAATGTATTTGTTTTTCGGAAAGTTAGATGCAAAATGAACAAATCAGATGATGGGAGATCAAAAATGAAAAAAATAATAGCTTGTATAATCGCTTTACTGATAATGGCTTCCCTATGCGCCTGCAGCAGCCTTTCCGCAGCACAGCAGGACTCAGCGAATGATTTACCCTCTCCGACAGAAGAACCGGAGACACCGATTGATTCCGGTACGGAAGAAGACTGGAAAACCGATTTTGAGGCATCGCTTTTGGCGCAATACGGGGTTACACCCGACCGGTACGAAGATCTGGGCGATGGCATTTTTCAGGTCTATGTGATTATCGATGGAAAGTCCGTACCTTATGTCACAGTAGATTCTGCCACCGGTGATTATCACGGATAAGGGGATATTTGCAGAGCCGGTTAAATCATAATGGAGTGAGGAAAACATGATAGAAACAAAGCGTTTGAAAATTTATGCAGCGTCCAAAGAACAGATGGAGGCATTCATTGCGGCGCAGTCGGTGGATGTTCTGAAAGCCGCTTACACGGAAATGCTGGATGGTTGCCTGTCACATCCGAATCAGTGGGAGTGGTATGCCATCTGGATGATAGAATTAAAAGATGGCACGCATATCGGAGAGCTTTGCTTCAAAGGAATTTCCGAAGAAGGAATCTCAGAAATTGGATACGGTATTGCCGATGATTATCAGGGCTTCGGTTATGCAACAGAGGCAGTTAATACAGTTGTAGATTGGGCTCTAAGGCAGCCCAATGTAGTATGTATTAAGGCGGAAGTTGAAGAGTCTAATACTGCTTCCCGGAGAGTTCTTGAAAAAACAGGATTTGCACCAACGGGCGAAGTAGGAGAAGAAGGTTTGCTATTTGTTCGCAGAATGAAGGAACTCGACTACGAAGATCTTTCCGAAGATCACACCGATGACTTGAAAATATTGTTGATGGATTTTCTCAAAGATTCTCCCGATGCAAAACCGATGAGAGTGAAATTCAACTTTTAACGTAGAGATATAACTCAGCCTGAAAGAGCAATAAGGAGCGTATTCAGAATTACTCCAAGGCTATGGGTTATTCCTCTTTGATCGGTCAAATCTGCAAGCTTTGTAAAGGCACAGAAAAATCCGCAAAGCATTGGTATCACAGGGCTTGAATCTGTTGCATTTAGGGACAGTCTTGACTGGAAGGAGCTTTCGGCGGACGAGATCTATCAGCGCGTCACGGAAAAGGTCGTGCCCGGATCGATCGTTCTGTTCCACAACGCCGCGCTGCACACACCCGAGGCTCTCCCCCGCATCATCGAATACCTGCTCTCCGAGGGCTACACCATCATTCCCGTCTCGGAGCTTCTGCTCAAAGGCTCCTATACCATCGACAACACCGGCATGATGTGTCCCAACAACGCCGCATAAAAGAAGGACGGTTTCAAACCGTCCTTCTTTTATAATCCTCGTATTCCTCCGGCGTATTCAGATTGATCGCCAGTTCCTTGTTTTCCAGCGGTACATACAGAACGTCGATTCGGTCCAAAAAGCCCCGCATAGCGTTTCTGCCCTCTTTCAGGCATTCCTCCGCCACGGGCAGGCAGCGGCGGCGATACAGGCCAAAGAGCGGTTCATTCGCATAGACACAGGCATCATGATCGCCGATCTCATCCAGCAGCACTTTTGCTGCTTCCGTCGTGACGGCGGGCATATCCGTAGCAAGCAGGAGGATATATTCCTCCCGACTGTCATACAGCGCGGAAACCAGACCGTTCAGAGGACCCTGATCCGGATAACGGTCAATGAGTTCCGCAAAGCCTCCGGTCTGGAAGCGTCCCGTATCCTTCATCGAAAACGCCACATCACCAAGCGCCACAAAGCGCTCTGCCAGACGCAGCGCCATCGGCTTTCTGTCCAGCAGCAGCGCCGCTTTATCCTGTCCCATGCGACGGCTCTTTCCGCCTGTCAAAATTACCGTAATCATGTTTGTATTCTAGCATATCTTGTGATAAAATCAAGGCATGAGCGGACTGAATGACAATATTCAATATCTGAAAGGCGTGGGCGAAAAGAAAGCCAAAACGCTCGAAAAGCTCGGCATACATACCCTGCGGGATCTTGTATGTTACTTTCCGCGTGCCTATGAGGACAGGCGACAGATCTACTCCATCGGCGGCGCGCCGACGGATATGCCCGTCTGCGTCCGTGCTATGGTCGCCGCAACGCCGACCTCGACCCGCGTGCGCGGCGGCATGGAGATTCTGAAGCTCCGCGCCGTGGATGAACAGGATTGCCTCGATATTACCTACTTCAATCAAAGCTACCTCAAAAGCGCTTTAAAGCCCGGCTTTTTCTATATTTTTTACGGCAGGATTACCCTTCAGCGCGGACGGCGCTGTATGGCCAACCCCGAATTTGAAGCCGAGGATAAGCAGGGACTAATCACGGGACGCATCCTTCCCGTCTACCGCCTCACTACCGGCATCGGCCGCAAGACCATGACCGCGCTGATGCAAAACGCGCTGACCGCCTGCGGGGACGAGCTTCCCAACGCCCTGCCGGAGCGGATACGCGACAAATATCAACTGGCGCAGCCGCGCTTTTGCTATCAAAACATCCACTTCCCGCAGGATGACGGCGCACTGCAATTAGCCCGTACAAGGCTTGTCTTTGAAGAACTATTCGTTCTCTCCGCCGCATTGGGTCTTCTTCGTGGACGGCGCAACAATCAAAACGGTCTGCGCTTTTCCATGACCGACCCTGCCGAGTTTTTCGCTGCACTCCCCTTCGCGCCCACCGGCGCACAAAAACGAGCCATACTCGAAGCCGCCGGCGACATGGCTTCCGCCACGCCCATGAATCGTCTCCTGCAGGGCGATGTAGGCAGCGGCAAGACGCTGGTAGCCGCGGCGCTCATCTGGCTGACGGTAAAAAGCGGCTATCAGGCAGCCTTCATGGCCCCGACCGAGATCCTCGCCGATCAGCATTATGAAACACTGGGGCGGCTTCTCTCTCCCTTCGGCATACGCACGGTCAAGCTCACGGGCTCCATGACCGCCAAACAAAAGCGCGAGAGCATGGCGCTTCTGGCAAGCGGTGAATGTGATCTTGCCGTCGGGACGCACGCACTCATCGGCAAAGACGTACATTTTGCAAAGCTCGGTTTTGTCGTCACGGACGAGCAGCACCGTTTCGGTGTCGATCAGCGCGGCGCGCTCACGGAAAAGGGCATCACCCCGCACGTTCTGGTCATGTCCGCCACGCCCATCCCCCGCACGCTGGCGCTCATCATCTACGGCGACCTCGACATCTCGATCCTCGATGAGCTGCCTCCCGGTCGGCAGAAGGTGGACACCTTCGCCGTGAACGAAACGATGCGTCCGCGGATTTGGAAATTCGTGCAAAAACTCGTCGGCGAGGGGCGGCAGGTATTCATCGTCTGTCCCATGGTCGAAGAAAATGAAGAATGGGGCGAGGCGCTCAAAAACACAGAGCAATACGCAAAAGAGCTGCAAACGAAAATATTCCCCGAGCTGCGTGTCCGCTGCATCCACGGCAGGATGAAAGCCAAAGAAAAGGACACCATTATGGCGGACTTCGCGGCGGGGCAGTTCGATATACTCGTGTCCACCACGGTCATCGAGGTCGGCGTAGACATTCCGAACGCCGCGCTGATGATCGTCGAAAACGCGGAGCGTTTCGGTCTGGCGCAGCTTCACCAGCTTCGCGGACGGGTCGGGCGCGGACAGCACAAGAGCTACTGCGTTCTGTTCTCGGAGGCGCAAAACGAGGAGGCGAAAGCACGGCTTTCCATTCTGTGCAAAACCAACGACGGCTTCAAGATTTCCGAGGAGGATCTGCGGCTTCGCGGTCCGGGCGATTTCTTCGGTGCCCGACAGCACGGTCTGCCGGAGATGCACGTTGCCGACCTGTCCGGCGATATGCGCGTACTAAAGCAGGCCCAGAACGAGGCGAATACATTGCTTGCCGATGATCCGGCTTTGGAAAAATCAGAAAATCAGCCTCTGAAGCAGCGTATCGAGCAGCTTTTTGTCATCAACGGCGATCACTTCAATTAAACAAAAAATCCCGACTCGTTTGAGTCGGGATTTTTTTATTGTGTTGGATTACTCCTCAACAGCTTCGTCCGCCTCGGGAGCGAAACCGGAAGCTTCGCCCTCGGCAGAGACTTCGTAAACCAGCGCATCGCCGGCATACTGCTCGGGCTCATCCTCGACTTCCTCCGCCTCACGCACAGGGGCGGGAGCCGGCTCGATCAGAGCACGGATGGAGAGGCTGATCTTCTGCTTCTCGTTGTCGATGGCCGTAATCTTGGCATCCACGGTCTCGCCGACAGTCAGAACATCCTCGGGCTTGCCGATGCGGCGGTTGGCGATCTGAGAGATATGGATCAGGCCGTCCACGCCGGGCAGGACTTCGGCAAAAGCGCCGAAGGTCATGAGCTTCACGATCTTGACAGAGGCGATGTCGCCCTCCTGGAACTGCTCGGTGAACTTGACCCAGGGGTTGTCCTCCGCCTTGCGATAGCCGAGAGAGATTTTCTTCTTCTCCGCGTCGAAGCTGATGACATAGACTTCGATCTCGTCGCCGACGTTCAGAACGTCAGCCGGAGTGCGGACGCGGCTCCAGCTCACTTCAGAGACATGAACCATGCCATCCACGCCGCCGATGTCAACGAACGCGCCGTAGGAAGCGAGAGACTTGACCACGCCGGTGTATTTCTTGCCGACTTCGATCTCGCTCCAGATCTTCTCGGAGCGTTCCTTGCGCTCACGGTACAGGACGCTGCGGATGGAGCCGACCACGCGCTTGCGGGCGCGGTTGACCTCGGTGATCTTGAGGCGGGTGGTGGTGCCGACGAGAGTGCTCATCGGAACGTCGCGGCCGAGGCCGGTCTGAGAAGCGGGAACAAAGACACGGATGCCGTTGACGGAAACGACAACACCGCCCTTGTTTTCTTCGGTTACTTTACCCTCGACAACGGTGCCTTCCTCGCGGGCGGCTTCGATGTCGCTCCAGGTGCGGGCAGCATCAAGACGACGCTTAGACAGCTGTGCCGTACCCTCCACATCGTTAACACGAACGACGGTTGCGGTGATCTCGTCGCCGATTTTGACCAGGTCGTTGATGTTGACGCTGGAATCGTCGTTGGTGAATTCCGAAACGGGAATATAGCCGGAATGCTTCGTGGAGAGATCCAGGGTGATCTCCGTGGGGGTGATCGCCGCAACGATACCGGTCACCGTATCGCCGTTGCTGATCGTTTTGATGGAGTCCTCGAGCAGCTGATCAAAGCTCTTTTCCGCGTCGCTCACGACGGGCTCAACTACTTCTTCGGTCTCCTGAATAACGGTCTCTTCTGTCATCTTGTTTACTACCTCCTTAATTATCCACGCCGGCGTGGAAGCTCCGGCGGTAACGCCAATGGTCTTGCAGGTTTTCAGTCGGGACGGATCGAAGCCGTCCGCATTCTGCACAAACATCACATTATCGCAGTTTTCGCAGCAGATTTCCGCCAGATGAACACTGTTGGCGCTGTGGAGACCACCCACAACGACCATACCGTCCACCGCAGCGGAAAGCTCGCGCGCTTCACTTTGCCGAATATACGTGGCATCGCATATTGTATCAAACAAGTTCGAATTTGTATAGCTTTTTTTGAAAATGTTAATACTTTGTTCAAGTTTCTGTTTATTGCTTGTCGTCTGAAAGACCACTGTGACCGCGAGAGCCTCCCCTTCCGGCTGCCGGGCAGCCCAAGAAAGGAGCTCCTCACCGTCCCGCAGCACCACGGCATCCTCGCACCAGCCGCAGATTCCCTGCACTTCGGGGTGATCCGGTTCGCCCACAATGATCAGCCGTCCGCCCTCCTCGTGCACTCTCTGCGCAATTTTATGAATACGCAGCACCTTCGGGCAGGTCGCATCCACGATACGGCAGTTTTTCGCCGTCAGACACTCATATTCCTTGCGCGTGATGCCGTGCGAGCGCACGATGAGCTCCGCGCCGTCCGGCACATCCTCAGCGCATTCCGCTGTCACCAAGCCGCGTCCGGCCAGCGCATCTACCGCATCCTTATTGTGAATGAGTTCTCCCAGACTGTAGCAGGTGCCGGATTCCGCCAGCGTATTTTCCGCCAGCTTCACCGCGCGGTTGACACCGAAGCAGAAGCCGGCGCTTTTGGCGATCTTAATTTCCATGCAACGCTCCCAAAGCGAAGATCTTTTCCAACAGAGAATGGGTCTCGGTCAGGTAATCCTCCTGCGTATGACATTGCGGCTCAAAGCATTCGCCAATGCGGATGCGCACCAGATGAAACACCTTTTTTCCGCGTGTGATGAACACCGGCACGATCGGCACACCGCATTTGGCGGCGAAACGCACCGCGCCGGGCTTTCCGGCATTCGCATCATCGACGCTCGTGCGGGTGCCTTCGGGGAAGATGACGACCTTTTTCCCCTCCTTCAGCAGCTTCAGCGTTGTCCGCGCCGCGACGATATCCTGTTCGTCACGATTCACACCGTAGGCTCCGCACATTTTATAGATCCAGCCGATGACGGGCTTTTCCATGTTTTCTTTCTTGCTCATGCAGTGCAAAAAACACGGAAGACCAAAGGCATAGATCAGCAACAACGGGTCGATATAGTTGGAATGATTCGCGCAAATCACGCAGGCTCCCGCCGGAATGTTGGCGCGGCCTGTGACGATTATCGGATACAGAACATGACAGGGAATCCAGAGAATGATATAAGCAAGTATGTAGAAAAATCTCATAAAGAAAACCTTTCGCGGATCAGATTGGAAACAGCGTCAATGCTGCCGGCAAGGTCAAGCTCTGTCGTGTCGAGCAGCACGGCATCCTCCGCCTGCTTCAGCGGTGCCGCCGCGCGGGTGGAGTCGTTTCGGTCGCGCTCGATCATATCCCGAAGCACTTCGTCAAAGCTTACCGTCTCCCCCTTCTGCTGCAGCTCCAGCAGACGGCGGCGGGCACGCGCTTCGGCGGAAGCCGTCATGAAGATCTTCAGCCCCGCATCGGGCAGAACAACTGTGCCGATGTCGCGTCCGTCCATGATGACGCTCATGGTCTTCGCCATATCGCGCTGCATATCCATCAGAAAAGCGCGCACAGCGGGGATCGCGGAAACCGCCGAGGCATACATACTGATCTCCGGCGTGCGAATAAGCCCCGAGACATCCTCCCCGTTCAGATACATACGCTGCATCCCGTCCTCACCGTGGCGCAGCTCGATCTTCAGCGAGGGCAGCAGCGCGGTCACCGTGTCCGGGTCTTTGGGGTCGATCCCCGCCCGACGCGCCGCCAGGCCGACCGTGCGGTAAATGGCACCGGTGTCGACATAGATAAAGCCGAAGCGCTCCGCCGCCGCGCGGGCGATCGTGCTCTTTCCGGCACCCGAAGGACCGTCAATGGCGATCGTGCAAATCTTTTCGTTCATTCTGTATCCTTTCCCGCATGAAGTCCGGCACAGCGGCCGGTAGACCATGCGATCTGAAGATTAAAGCCGCCCGTATAGGCATCCACGTCCAAAACCTCGCCCGCAAAATAGAGTCCGCCGACCAGCTTCGACTGCATCGTGCGCGGGTCGATCTCCCGCACGTCCACGCCGCCGGAGGTGACGATCGCTTCGTCGATCGGTCTCGGCCCCGTGACCTGCACGGGAAAGGCTTTCAGCAGCGAGACAAGTTTTTTCCGCTCCTGTCTGGTAATGGAATGCACTTTTTTATCCGCCGGAATGTCGGACATCCGCACCAGCACAGGGATAAAGGACTTGGCCGCCAGCTCATCCAGCGCGTTTCCGAAGTCGCGGTTAGCAAAGCGGGCAAAGTCCCGCAGGAGTCGCTCGTCCAGCTTTTGTTCGTCCAATGCGGGCTTAAAGTCGATGAACAGCTCGTATTTTTTATGGACAAAATCGTGCATATGGCAGCTCGCCGACAGCACCAAAGGCCCCGTCACACCGAAATGCGCAAACAGCATTTCGCCCAACTCTTTGAAAATGAGCTTGCCGTTTTCATAGACGGACAGCGTCACATTCCGCGGGGCAAAGCCCGAAAGCTCCGAACAAAATTCATCCGAACTTTCCAGCGGCACCAGCGAGGCTTTCGGCTCCGAGATACTGTGACCGCAGGCTTGAGCCAGGGTGTAGCCATCTCCCCTCGAGCCGGTGAGCGGATAGCTTTTGCCACCCGTCGCCACGACGACGGCATCGCATTCTATCGTCCCGTCGTCTGCCGTTTTCACACCGACGATCCGCCCGTCCTGCAAGCAAAGGGCCCGCGCCCGCGTCTTTTTCACGCTGACACCGGCTGCGCGCATGGCCGCCGCCAAATGATCTGCCAGGTCGTTGGCGCTGTCGGAAACGGGAAAAACGCGGTTGCCGCGCTCGGTCTTGAGCGGCACACCGATGCCCTCAAAAAATTCCATGACTTTTTCCGGCGGAAACGCATGAAGCGCACTCATCAAAAATTTGGGATTCGTCGGAACGTTTTCCAAAAACTCCTTGACGGAGCAGTGGTTGGTGCAGTTGCAGCGTCCCTTGCCCGTGATACGCAGCTTGCGTCCGAGCTTGTCGTTCGGCTCGAGCAGGATGACGCTTTTGCCTTGCTCCGCTGCCGTCAGCGCCGCCATCATACCCGCGGCACCGCCGCCGATGACAACGACCTCAGCTTTCCGCAAATACTCCGTATTCATCCCAAAGGGCCTCCAGCTTGGAAAATGTGTCGTCCAGCGTCTCCCGACTGCGGGAAGCTATGGCGATGATGATGGCATTAATGACGCTCATAGGTGCCACGAGCGAGTCCAGAAACGAGACCATATCACTCTTGGCAAACAGCACCGTATCCGCGATGGAGGCAAAGGGCGAGGAATCGTTATCGGTCAGGGCAATGATCCGCGCACCGTGCTCCTTGGCGAAGCGCGCCGCGCTGAGGGAGTTCGATGTATAGCGCGGGAAGCTGATGCAGAACAGAACATCTCCGGGACCGATGCGCAGCATCTGCTCGTAGACCTCGCTGCCCTTGGTATCGTTCACAACGCGGACATTGTCCATGAGGTAATTGAGATAAAAGCCCATGAACGACGAGAGCGCCGCCGAGGATCGCATCCCGAGGATGTAGACATTTTTCGCCTCGGTGATAGCGTCCACCGCTTCGTCAAAGCTCTGCTGACTCAGCGCCTCATAGCTCACGCGGAGCTTGTCCATATCCGCACCCATAACGGATTTGAGCAGTGCGGGACTGTCCAGCATCTCCCGCGAGGCCGCAATGCGCTGCACGCTCGTCAGACGGTTGCGGACAAGTTCCTGCAGGGCTTTGCGCATTTCGGGGTAGCCCTCATAGCCCAGCTCTGTCGCAAAGCGGACGACGGTCGATTCGCTGACCCCCGCCGTGAGGGCGAGCTTCCCTGCCGTCATAAAGGCGGCTTTATCGTAGTTTTCCGAAATATACCGCGCAATGCTCCGCTGTCCGCGGGAAAAGCGGCTGCTCTTTTCGGAAATCTGGGAAAGTATATCTTTTTCCATGGCATTCACCTGCTTGCTTTGGCTTTTCTTCATCTTAATAAGTCCATCCCGAAAATGCAAGCAAAATGATGATTTCTTTCAAATTTTTTATAAAAAGAGCAAAATCATGACATATTTATGTCATTCATGCAAGTTCTCACTTCATCTTTTGTCAGATAGCGCCACGCGCCCGATGCCAGATCCCCCAGCACGAGAGAGCCCTCCGCCAGTCGAACGAGCCGCGAAACGTGCAGCCCGCAGGCGGCGCACATCCGGCGCACCTGACGGTTTTTCCCCTCATGGATGACGATTTGCAGCTCCGCGCCGTCACCGTGCCGCTCAATCAGCGAGGCCTGCGCCGCGGCGATCGGCTCGCCGTCTAGCTCCCGCATGGCCTGAAGCTGCCGGACAGCGGCGTGGATATCTTTGCCCTGCACAAAGACCTGATAGACCTTGTTGACCTCACGCGCCGGATGCATCATCCGATTGGCAAAATCGCCGTCGTCCGTGAGAAGCAGCAGTCCCTCGGAATCCATATCGAGCCGCCCGATGGGATAGAGCCGCCCGCCGGCATCCTTTGTCAGTTCCACCACCGTGGGCCGACCGAACTCATCCGACATGGTCGTGACGTAGCCGCGGGGCTTGTTCAGCATTATGTAGCGGCGGCGTGTGCCGAGCGTGATCGGCTCGCCGTCCACCGTGACAAGATCCTTGTCCGGATCGGCGGACATACCGATCTCGGCGGTCTTTCCGTTGACCTGCACGCGTCCCTCGGCGATCATCTTCTCCGCCGCACGGCGGGATGCAATGCCCGCCGCCGAAATAAGTTTTTGCAGTCGTTCCGTCAAAATGAATAGATATTCCTTCCCGCCGATTTCCAGAGGCGGACGAATCGTTCGCCCCTTGAAAGCGGCTCATCGGTCACAGGCAGGCTGCAGCCGAGCACCAACGGACACTCGCCCACAGGCTCCCCGTCCGCCAGGAAGCACAGCCGTCCCAGCTCCGTTCCCTGTTCCAGTCCCTCAAAGACAAAAGGCGGAAGCTCGGTCACGACCGAAAGCTCCGCATCCTTTCGCAGCAGCACGCAGCAGTCCCCCGCCGCCGTCAGCTCCGCCTGTTTCCCGCCGATCACATACACGGACAGGTCTTGGGCGTAATCCGCCGCATTGACCGAGCGCCACTCGCCGTATGCCCAATCGTACAGCGAGGCATGGTCTGTCCAGTCGTTTCGGTCGGCAAGCGTGACGCAGATCAGCGTCATTCCGTCGCGCTCGCAGGCGGAGACAAGCGTCCGTCCGGCTGCCATGGTGTAGCCGGTCTTAACCCCGAACACACCCTTGCAGCGGGCAAGCAGCTTATTGTGGTTATAAAAGGTATCGCCCTGAATCGTTTTGCATTTGGTCGAGACGATGCGCCGAAAGTCCTCGTTCCGGATGGCCGCCGCCGCTATCCGCGCGAGGTCACGCGCAGTGGAGTAATGCGCCTCGCCGTCAAGCCCACAGGCGTTTTCAAAGTGAGTGTTCTCACAGCCCAGCTCCGACGCTTTCTCGTTCATCCATGCGGCAAAGGCTTCCACACTGCCCGCCGCATGACACGCCAGCGCCGTGGCGGCATCGTTGCCGGAGACAAGCATCATGCCGTAGAGCAGTTCCTCCACCGTATAGCGCTGTCCCGCTTTCAGATACATGGACGAGCCCTCGATCGCCGCCCATTCCGGCGCGATTTCCACCGGCTCATACAGCTCGCAGTGCTCCAGCACCACGAGCGCGGTCATGATCTTGGTCGTGCTGGCGATGAGATGCTGCTCGTCTGCATTGTGCTCCGTCAGCACCGTTCCGCTCTCCGGCTCATAGAGAATATACGCCGCCGCCGAAACCTCCGGCTCCGCCTCCACGGCATACGCCGTCAGCGGGGACAGACAGAGTACCGCTGCCATAAGCAGAATTAATTTTTTCATACTGCATCACCCGATGCCAGTATGCCCATTTATAGGGAAAATTAAGCCTCGGAATCCCCGTTCTTGCTGTATTTATCCACATAGCCCTCGATCTTGTCCATGATCTCCGGCACGAGGTCCATGGCACGGGTGACGGGGCTGACCGCCGGAGGCGCGATATTCAGCATACGCACGCCGCCGTCCTTGATGACCAGGAATCCGATCGGGACCACGCGGACCGCCGCACCGGCACCGCCCCAGATCCCGTTGTTTTTCTCGGTCTTATCGCTGCCGCCGGAAGCCAGTCCGAAGCTCATGCGGCTCACGGGAATGACCGTCACGCCGTCGGGCGTGGTAATGGGCGCACCCACCATGGTGTTGGCATCCACCATGTCGCGAATCTTTTCGATGGCTCCCGCCATCAGTTCACCGATCGGTTGATTCGACATTGTTCTTCTCCTTTGCCTCTTGTTTCTGAAACCGTTTCTTTTCCCGCTTGAACGTCAAGTAAATCCGAATCAGGATCAGAAACCGTGTATTTACATGAATATAAGCGTCGAGCTTCGGTTCCTGCGCGTCAAAATCAAGGTCTGTGTGCAATCGCAGCCCGGAAACCTCCCCACCGACGATGCCCGCGATCGTCTCCATGGCGATACCGGCATAGCTGTACGCCATGGCGGTATCATAGGGGTCGTCAAAGGCCGACAGAAAACTGATCCGCAGCGTGTCAATGCGAATACGCTTCTTATAGCGTTTCAGTATATCGGAAAAGAAATCGACATACCAACGAAGCTTCCCCATGTCCGGCTTTTTTTTATCCTTGGTTTTCCGTGCGGGCGCATCATCCTCCGCTTTCTCCCGTTTCTTTCGCTTCGGCAGAAAATGAAGCCCGCCGATCTTGATTTCCCAGCGAAATGTCCAGTCCTCAAAGCGGGCTTCCGCCGTGACGGAAAGCAGACAAAAGAGAGCCAGAACGACCGCCGCAATGACGATGCAGCCGTAACCGTTCACGGAGCCGCCTCCGCAGCTTCCTCAGCAACCTGTTCCGTTTCCGTGATAGAGAGCTGTTGATTTTCCTCAAGCGCCGCCAGCTCCTGCGCCGCCTTCAGCGCATCCACCTTTTCCTGCAGCTGACGCGCCGCATCGCTGCCCGAGATCTCCGGCAGCGGAGGCAGCTCCTCGAGGGCGGATATGCCCATGGAGCGCAGAAACAGATCGGTGGTGCGATACAGGGTCGGGCGACCGACGGTTTCCAGTTGACCGCAGGGCTCGATCATGCCTCGCTCGGTCAGGACACCCACGGTGTACGAGGAATCCACGCCGCGCATCTGCTCGATGTAGGCGCGCGTGACCGGCTGGAAATACGCCACGACCGCGAGCACCTCGAGCGAGGTCTGCGTCAGCTTCGGAGCGCGGCGCTGTTCCAGCGCCCGCGTGATCGCCTGCGCGAACTCCGGCGCGGAATGAAGCTGCAGCGAGTTGTTCAGCCGCACCAGACGGATGCCGCGCTGCTGCGCTTTCAACTCCCCCGCCAACGCCTCCGCGCACGCGAGAACACGCTCCTCGGTCTCGTCCAGCACGAGCGCGATGCGCGCCGCCGGAACGGGGTCGCCGGACGCAAATAATATGGCCTCGATGGCGCTTTTCAGCTCTTGTTCGGTCATTCTTCGATACTCTCCAATATTTCCTCGGTGTCGCCGCCGGTGAAGCGGAGCACCAGTTCATCATCCTCTTTTTCCAAGGTCACGCTGCCCATGGAGCACATTTCCAACACGGACAAAAAGGTTGCCACGAGCTCCGATTTTCCGGCGCATATCCCGTAGAGGTGCCGCAGCGTAACGGTCTTTCCGCCGGACAGCATTCCGAGGATCTGGCGGCTTTTCCGGCGCGTAGAATAGATGATCGGTTTCGGCATGGCAAAGCGCACCTGCTCCTCCGGCTGCACTCCGCCCTTGGCGAGCATATTCGCCATCGCCGCCATCAGCTCCCAGCTCTCGTGGGCGTAATCGTACTCACCGTACTTCGACAGGACCTCCCCGGGCGAGGAGAACAGAAGCGCGCCGCGCTCCAGCGCCTCGCCGAACTGCGGAGCGAGCGGCTTGACCGCCGCAAAGCGCTCGCGGCTTTTGAGCTGCTCAAGACTCGAGATCAGAAGCTCGAGCTCGCTGACCTCCTCCGTGCCCGCCAGCAGAGTTTTGGTCTTGATGTAGACCAGATGGCTCGCCATCTGCACAAACTCGCTCGCGATTTCCAGATCCATGTGCTGCATCTCGGCGAGATAGTCCAGATACTGGTCGAGGATCTCCGCGATCTTAATGTCGCGTATCTCTATTTTGTTTTTCGACAAAAGCATCAGAATGAGGTTGAGAGGGCCTTCGAAGTCCTCCATATCCTCTTTGCTCTTGATGATGCCTTCGAGGTGAAAACTCGGATTATCCATTAAGATTAACTTACCATTCTAAATGTAAATTCTGCCACATTGAACAGCTTATCATACACCCAGCCTGTCACATTCGCGAGCGGACCGGAAAGAATGCCGAAATACACCAGTACGATCAGCACGATGAATCCGTAGCGCTCATAGCGCATCAGCCAGTTGTACTGCTTTTGATTCACCAGTGAAAACAGCACCTTTGACCCGTCCAGAGGCGGGATGGGAATGATGTTGAACACCGCCAGCGCGCAGGAGAGATACGCCGTGATCTCGATGCCCTGCAGAAGATAGATGCCCATCGCCGAATCGCTCAGCACCGGAAACAGAAGCCCGTACAGCGCCAGCGCGATCACACTGATGATGATATTGGAGACCGGCCCTGCCAGTGCCGTGATCGCCATGCCGCGCTTGGGGTTTTCAAAGCGATACATATTCACCGGCACAGGCTTCGCCCAGCCGAACTTGCAGATGACCATCATCAAAAGACCCCAGATATCAATGTGCTTGATGGGGTTGAGCGTGAGCCGTCCCGCGTCTTTGGCGGTGGTGTCACCGAGCCAGAGCGCCACAAGCCCGTGGCTGATCTCATGGAGCGTGATGCAGATGAGCGCGGGAATGACGCGCAGGAGCGTATCCGTGATGACGGAAAAATCCAGTCCGCGCAGGACATTGCCAAAGGCGCTCACAGTATGACCTCCGAGATCGCGGCGAGAAGCTCGTCCCGCCCCCACTTCTTCTCCGCCGAATACGGCAGCAGTGTCACGTCATCCGGCAGAGCCAGTGTATCGCGGATCAGAGCCAGATTCGGCTCCATCTCGCTTTTTTTCAGCTTGTCCCACTTATTCGCCACGACGATGCGGCGACAGCCGCAGCTTTCAAACAAATCGTTCATCATGACATCCAGCTCCGTCGGCTTATGGCGTCCGTCCACGATTTGCACGCCGAAGGAGATGTTGGCACTTTCGGCGAAAAAGGCCTCCATCAGTCTGCCCCATCGTTCCTTTTCCGCCATGGAGCGTTTGGCATAGCCGTAGCCGGGCAGGTCGATGAACCAGCAGTAATCGCCGACGAAAAAGTAGTTAATATTGGTGGTCTTACCGGGTGCCTCGCCCACACGGGCAAGATTCTTGCGCTGGACAAGCGAGTTGATGACGGAGGATTTCCCGACGTTCGATTTGCCGGAGAACACCACGCAGGGGCGACCGTCGTGGATAAAGTCCCGCACCGCACCCGCCGATTTAACAAATTCCGCCTTATTTGCTTTTAAAAGCATAGTATCAATCCTTTAATAAAGCCGCCGCCAGAACAGCGTCCACGCGCTCGGCGGTGATAAAGTTCAGCGCCGCACGCACCTCGGGGTCGATCTTTTCGAGATCGCGTTCGTTCTGCGCGGGAATGATGACCGTGTGGATGCCGTTTCGCAGCGCCGCCATGGTTTTTTCACGCAGACCGCCGATGGGCAGAACGCGGCCGCGCAGCGTGATCTCGCCGGTCATGGCGATGTCCTGCCGCACGGGATGCCCCGTCAGCGCGGAGACAAGCGCCGTGCAGATCGTGACACCGGCGGAGGGTCCGTCCTTCGGAACAGCCCCCTCGGGGAAATGCAGGTGCAGGTCTTTGTTCTTGTAAAACTCCGTGTCGATGCCCAGCTCCTCCGCATGGCTGCGGATATAGCTCAACGCCGCCTTGCAGGATTCCTTCATCACGTCACCGAGATTGCCGGTAATTTCGAGCTTCCCCGTGCCGTCCATGACACCGACTTCCGCATCGAGCAGCTCGCCGCCCGCCTGCGTCCAAGCAAGGCCATGGACGAGACCGACCTCGCCGCCGCGGTTTTTGATTTCAGCCTTATACTTCGCCGGCCCAAGAATGGCCTCCAGACCTCCGGCACGGATGCTTTTGCCGCTCTCGCCCGCCACGATCGCCGCGCCGGTTTTCCGGCAGAGCGACGCGATCTCGCGTTCGAGAATACGCACACCCGCCTCGCGGGTGTAGCTCGCGATCAGCTCCCGCAGCGCGGCATCGCTCACGCGGAGCTGCTTACTGTTCAGACCGTGCGCCTTTCGCTGCTTAGGCAGCAGGTGTTCTTTCGCGATGTGGAGTTTTTCCTCGTCCGTATAGCTGCCAAGCTCGATGACCTCCATGCGGTCGAGCAGCGCGGGCGGGATGGTCTCCGCCGTGTTCGCCGTCGTGATGAAGAACACGCCCGAGAGGTCAAAGGGCAGCTCCAGAAAGTGATCACGGAAGGAATGATTCTGCTCGGGGTCGAGCGCCTCCAGCAATGCTGCCGAGGGGTCGCCGCGGTAGTCCGAGCCGAGCTTGTCGATCTCGTCGAGCACCATGACGGGGTTGCGGCTTCCCGCCTGACGAATGCCCTCCATAATGCGCCCGGGCATCGCGCCGATATAGGTCTTGCGATGACCGCGGATCTCCGCCTCATCGTGTACGCCGCCGAGACTGATGCGGCAGAGCTTGCGGTTCAGCGCGTGCGCCACGGACAGCGCGATGCTGGTCTTGCCGGTGCCGGGAGGTCCGATGAGGCAGAGTATACTGCCTTTGGCATCCGGCGCGAGCTTGCGCACGGCGAGGTATTCCAAAATGCGTTCCTTGACCTTTTCCAGACCGTAGTGGTCGGCATCAAGGGTCTTGCGGGCTTTTTCGATATCGAGCGTCTCATCCGTTTCCGTCAGCCACGGAAGCTCCAGACAGGCATCCAGATAATTGCGGATGACAGCGGCCTCCGCCGAGCCGAAGGGCTGCTTGGAAAGGCGCATCAGCTCCTTTTCGAGCTTCGCCTGTACCTCTTCGGGCAGGGGCGTTTCGTCGATGGCACGGCGGTATTCCGCGATATCGTCATCGTCCTCGCCCTCCTCTCCGAGCTCGGCAGGGATGGCCTTGAGCTGCCCGCGCAGGAACATATCCCGCTGCTGGCGGGCGATCTGCTCCGCCGTCGATTCGCGGATGGTATGTTCGACCTGCTGAATGTCGAGCTCGCGGCGCAGGATGCGGTTGATGAGCGCGATGCGCCGCACGGGAAGTCGGA
>JAZUEL010000039.1:0-11674 GCA_045640125.1 Oscillospiraceae bacterium | reverse complement strand
GACCTTGCCAACCAGAACTGTATCATCGGCGGTAAGGAAGTCGACTTCACTTACGGCGACTGCCAGGCGGAGATGGATCTTGTCAACCGTGCCTTCATCGAGATCATGATCGACGGCGATGCCAACGGCCGCGGCTTCCAGTATCCCATCCCCACCTACTCCATCACCCGCGACTTCGACTGGTCCGAGACCGAGAACAACAAGCTGCTCTTCGAGATGACCGCCAAATACGGCACCCCCTACTTCTCCAACTACATCAACTCCGATATGGAGCCCAGCGACGTGCGCTCCATGTGCTGCCGCCTGCGCCTTGACCTGCGCGAGCTGCGCAAAAAATCCGGCGGCTACTTCGGCTCCGGCGAGTCCACCGGCTCCATCGGTGTCGTCACCGTCAATATGCCCCGCATCGGCTACCTCGCCGAGAACGAGGCCGACTTCTACAAGCGCCTCGACCACCTCATGGACATCGCCGCCCGCAGCCTCGACATCAAGCGCAAGGTCATCACCAAGCTGCTCGACGAGGGGCTCTACCCCTACACCAAGCACTATCTCGGCGGCTTCACCAACCACTTCTCCACCATCGGTCTCGTCGGCATGAACGAAGCCTGCCTCAACGCCAAGTGGATCGCCTGCGACCTCACCAACGAAAAGGCACAGACATTCACCGCCGAAGTCCTCGACCATATGCGCGAGCGCCTCTCCGACTATCAGGAGAAATACGGCGACCTCTTTAACCTCGAGGCCACCCCCGCCGAGTCCACCAGCTACCGCCTCGCCAAGCACGATGTCGCCAAGTACCCCGACATCATCACCGCGAACGAGGCCGGCGGCACTCCCTACTACACCAACTCCTCCCACCTGCCCGTGGGCTACACCGAGGACGTTTTCACCGCCCTCGACGTGCAGGACGAACTCCAGACCCGCTACACCTCCGGCACCGTCTTCCACACCTTCCTCGGCGAGAAGCTGCCCGACTGGCAGGCCGCCGCGTCGCTCGTGCGGAAGATCGCGGAGAACTACAAGCTCCCCTACTACACCATGAGCCCCACCTACTCCGTCTGCAAAAACCACGGCTACCTCACCGGCGAGCAGTACGTCTGCCCGACCTGCGGCGCTGCCACCGAGGTCTACTCCCGCATCACCGGCTACTACCGCCCCGTTCAGAACTGGAACGCCGGCAAGACGCAGGAATTCAAAGAGCGCAAGACCTACGACATCGCCTCGAGTCATCTGCGCAAGGTCGAGAACATGGCGGCAAACGCCATGGAGCAGAACGCGGGCAAGCCCGTGGTGAGCGGGGACGCAAAGGCGCTGCTCTTCGTCGGCGCGACCTGCCCCAACTGCAAGCTCGCCGTTCAGATGCTCGACAAGGCGGGATTCCAATATGAGTCCGTCATGAGCCAGGACAACATGGAGCTCTGCAAGCAGTACGGCGTGATGGCGACCCCCACGCTCATCATCACCGACGGCACCAACACCGAGAAATACGCCGGTGCCGGTGCGATCAAGAACTTCCTCAAGTCCGAGCAGATCGGCTGACGAAAAGGAGCTGTGCCAAGCACAGCTCCTTTGAATACCCCCTCAGTCCGCTTCGCGGACAGCTCCCCCAAGGGCGCCCAAGCCTCCCTCGGGGGAGGTGGCGCGCAGCGCCGGTGGGGGTTATACTTTTAGAAAGGGTATCACTATGGTTGACATAATTGTTATCGGCGGAGGGCCCGCGGGTCTCACCGCCGCGATCTACGCCCGCCGCGCGGGCAAGAGCGTCGTCGTCCTCGAGAAGGCCGCCTTCGGCGGTCAGATGGCGACCAGCCCCCGCGTCGAGAATTACCCGGGCTTCGAGTCCGTCTCCGGCGCGGAGCTCGCGGACAAAATGCTCGGGCAGGCCATGGCGCTCGGCGCGGAGATAGAGCTCTGCGAGGTCACCGGCATCGAGCAGGGCGCGGTCAAGACCGTCCACACCGACGACGGCGATTTTGAGGCACGCGCCGTCATCGTCGCCTCCGGCGTGAAGCATCGCCATCTGGGGCTCCCTGACGAGGAGCTTCTCACCGGCAATGGCGTGAGCTTCTGCGCCGTGTGCGACGGGGCCTTCTACGCGGGCAAAAACGTCGCGGTCATCGGCGGGGGCAACTCCGCCGTGCAGGAGGCGCTGCTGCTGGCGCAGAGCTGCGCGTATGTGACCGTTATCCACCGGCGGGAGCTGACCGCCGATCAGGCTTTGCAGGACGCGCTGGAGGAGCAGCCGAACGTGGCGGTCATAAATTATGTTAACCCCACCGCCTTCCTCACGGACGAAAACGGCGCGCTCACGGGGCTGCGTCTTGCATGGACGGAGAGCGGCGAGGAATTTGAGCTCGCCTGCGACGGCGTGTTTGAGGCCGTGGGACTCGAGCCGGAGAATGCGCCCTTCGCCCTGGCGGGACTGGACGCGCAGGGCTATATCGCCGCGGGCGAGGATGCCCGCACCGCCGCCGACGGTATCTTCGCCGCGGGCGACTGCCGCGCAAAAGCCGTCCGCCAAATCGCCACCGCCGTCTCGGACGGCGCTTGTGCCGCCACCGCCGCCTGCAAGTGGCTGGATGGTATTATGTAAACATTCTTCGATATTTTGACACAAAAAATCGCAAGCACTTTGTTGCTTGCGATTTTGTTTTGGGAGGACTGGGTCGCCGCCCCCTCATCTACGCACGGTGAAGGATTTTGCCGCGAGACGATCCCGAACGAACGATGGCGTATCGGGTATACGTCGAGTGAATTCGGGGAAGTATTCGCGGCAAAAGACAAGCCGCCCCAGTCTTTTAGCTTAGCACCTCATAAGCATATTTGACGTAATAGTTAAAGCGCCGCTCGCGGTCGAGCGTGGTCGCGTCCATGTGGCCCGGGTAGACCTCTAAATCCCCCTCCAGATCGCAGAGCTTTTTCAGGCTCCGCAGAATCGTCGGCATATCCCCGCCGGGCAGGTCCGTGCGCCCGCAGGAGTCGCGGAAGAGCGTGTCGCCCGTGAACAGGCAGCCGTCGCACAGGATGCTGATGCTCCCGGGGCTGTGACCCGGGGTTGACATAATCTTGAATGTCAGCGTCCCGACCTGCAATTCGTCCCCGTCCTCCAGCCAGATCGTATCCGCCGGAGGCGTGAAGCGGTAGGGCGCGCTGCCCAGATCCGCCTCGGCATCGAGCTTCGACATGGCGATCTTCGCGCCCGTCTGCTCCGCCACGGCGTTCGCCGCCATGGTGTGGTCAAAGTGGCCGTGGGTGAGGATGATATACCGGCATTGGAGCTTGTTCCTCTCCAGATAGTCCATCACATAATTCGACTCGTCGCCCGGGTCGATGACGACGCAGAGCTTCGTCTCCTCGTCCGCCGCGATGTAGCAGTTCGCCTCGATCATGCCGAGAGGCATACCGTAAACCGTCATTTACAATTCCTCCGTATCGAGCAGAATGGTCACCGGTCCGTCGTTCTGCGAAAAGACCTGCATATCCGCGCCGAACTCGCCTGTCTCCACGTGGAAGCCGCGCTCGCGGCACTGCGCGATCACCCGCTCATACAGCGGGATCGCCGTATCGGGACGGGCGGCGCGGGTGAAGCCCGGGCGGCGGGACTTGCAGTCGGCGAACAGCGTGAACTGGCTGATGATGAGGATCTCCGCGCCCGCATCCTTCGGGTTCACGTTCATTTTCTCGTTCTCGTCCTCGAAGATGCGCAGCCCGCAGATCTTATCCGCGATCTTATCCGCCTGCGCCTCGGTGTCGTTTTCGTGCACGCCGAGCAGCACGAGAAAGCCCGTGCCGATCTGCCCGTTAATGCGCCCGTCGATCTCCACGCGGGCGTTTTTGACCCTAGTTAATACCGCTCTCATATTATATATCAGCCCCTATACGATATACCCGCCGAACGCCCGTGACGTTCAGCAGCTTATTGATGATATTTTGCAGCTCCTCCTGCCCGCGCACCTCCAGCATGACCGAGGCGGTGGACTGACCGCGCCCCGTGTCGCGGGCGTTCAGGGTACGCACCTTGGCGTTGAGGGAGTTCAGCACCGTGGCGATGTCCAGGAACAGCCCGCTGCGCTCATCTCCCACGATGCGGAGCTCGGCGCTGTAGTTCTCCGTGATGTTCTCCGCCCAGCTCACGCCGATCCAGCGCCCCTGATCGAGGTCCTTGGTGTGGTTGATGCAGTCCTTGCGGTGGATGGATACGCCCTGCCCGCGAGTGATATAGCCCACGATGGGGTCGCCCGGGACGGGGGTGCAGCAGCGCGAGAACTTGATGAGGCAGTTATCCAGCCCCTGCACCAGCACGCCCTGAATCGCCTTTTCCGGACGCTGCGTGCGGCGCTCCGCCCGCTCCTGCATCTTGTCGAGCTCGGACTTCGACTTGCCGCTGCGGTGGCGCGTCAGCTCGTCGCGCAGGCGGTTGACCACCGTCACCGTGTTCATGCCGCCGTAGCCGATGGAGGCGTAGATGTCGTCCAGATTCGTCACGGCGAGCTTCTTCAGCACCACGGGCAGGAAGTCCTCGTCCGTGATGTCCGCCATGGTGAAGCCCGCGCGGTGCCATTCCGCCTCGAACGCCGCCTTGCCCTGCACGATGTTTTCCTCGCGCCGCTCCTTTTTGAACCACTGCTTGATCTTCGAGCGCGCCTCGCCCGATTTGCAGATCGAAAGCCAGTCGCGGCTCGGGCCGTTGGAGGCATTCGACGTGATGATGTTCACGATGTCGCCGTTTTGCAGCAGGTAGCTCAGCGGCACGATGCGCCCGTTGACCTTCGCGCCCGTCATGCGGTTGCCGACGGCGGAGTGGATGGAGTAGGCGAAGTCGATGGGGGTCGCGCCCGCCGGCAGGCTCTTGACATCGCCGTTCGGCGTGAACACGAAGACCTCGTCGTCGAACATATCGACCTTGATGTTGTGGTAGAAGTCGGAGGAATCATCCTCCTGCGATTCGAGCAGACGGCGGATCCATGCGAATTTCTCTACGTCGCCGGACTCCACGCCCGCCTCGCCGGATTTGTATTTCCAGTGCGCCGCCACGCCGTATTCGGCGGTCATGTGCATCTGCCATGTGCGGATCTGCACCTCGAAGGGGATGCCGTCCGTGCCGATGACGGTGGTGTGCAGGCTCTGGTAGCCGTTGGGCTTGGGGGTGGAGATGTAGTCCTTGAAGCGCCCGGGGACGGGGCGGAACATCTCGTGGATGATGCCGAGGACGTTGTAGCAGTCCGCGATGCCGCCCACGATCACGCGGAAGGCGCAGAGGTCGAAGATCTCCTCGATGCCGAGATTCTGCGTATACATTTTGCGGTAGATGCTGTAGATATGCTTCAGCCGCCCGTAGACCTGAACGTGGATATCCTCCTCCGCCAGACGGTTTTTTATGCGCTGCTCCATGTCTTTCTGGAACTGCTCCATGATCTCGCGCCGCTTTGACAGGATATTCTGGATCTCCTGATATCCCACGGGGTCAAGGTATTTCAGCGCCAGATCCTCCAGCTCGTCCTTGACCTTCTCGATGCCGAGCCTATGCGCGATGGGTGCATAAATTTCCATCGTCTCGCGGCTCTTGGAGAGCTGCTTCGGCGGGGTCTGGTAGTCCATCGTCCGCATATTATGCAGACGGTCTGCAATTTTTATCAGGATGACGCGGATGTCCTTCGACATCGCCAGCAGCATTTTGCGCAGGTTTTCGATCTGCGCATCCTCCTGGCTTAAATACTGCACGCGCGTCAGCTTCGTGACTCCCTCCACGATCTCCGCCACCGTCTTGCCGAACTGGCGCGTGAGGTCCTCATGGGTCGTTTCGGTGTCCTCGATCGTGTCGTGCAGCAGGCAGGCGACGAGCGCCTCCTCGTCCAGTCCCATCTCGCTCGCGATCTCCGTCGCGGCGATGACGTGGGTGACGTAGGGCGAGCCGTCCTTGCGCTTCTGCTCGGCGTGGGCGGTGTAGGCGTAGTCAAAGGCCTCGCGGATGCGCTCCATGTCCACGTTCGGGGAGAATTTCTGTATCGTTTCCTTGAGCTGCCGGAACAGGGTCTCCGGCGAATAGTCATGCTCCATTATTCCTGCCTCCGGATGCCGAAGCGCCGCCATGTGGACGACTGCTCCAGCTCCACCCGCGCGACACCGCGCGCCGGACGGACGATGAGGGTTTTGGTGTCGAAGGCGACCGTCACAAGCTCCACCTCGCGCAGAATACGCAGCGCCAGCGCGAGCTTTTCCGGTGTAAGCCGTGCCGTGCGCGCCGGTGTCTCCGGCAGCGTGAAGCGCAGGGTCTCCGTCTCCTCCAGCAGCCGCCACACGCGCCCAAGCTCGCCGCGGCTGATATGCTGCGTTTCGTCACGCCCGTCGAGCGTGGCGAGGAAGCTCTCCGTGCAGTCCGCCGCGCGGATGTCCAGCACGAGAAGCTGCACGCTCCGGCGGGAGCGGAATTCGTTGATCTGCGGGAAAAAGGCGAGGTCGATATGCTCGCCCACGGTGAGCCCCAGGTCCTCCGCGCGGTGCGAAAACCACACGCACTCATAGCCCTGCCCGAATTTCTCCACGCGCAGGCGCAGGTGCTTCCCGCCGCCGATCGGCGTGATCGCGGAGAGGATGCAGTCCGTCATGCAGAGATTCGGGCGGGGATTGGCGTTGCCGCAGGGCTCCAGCAGCTCCAGCGACGAAACGCTCTCCATCGTCAGCATCTCCGCGTCGCGCACGACGAGGTCGAGCGCCAGACCCTCGATCTGCTCGGGGACGTGGTCTTTATAGTACGCCGTGAACGCCTCGCGGAATTTTTCGAGATTCTCGCGGCGGATGTTCAGCCCCGCGGCGAGGATGTGACCGCCGAAGGCCTCCAGCAGCTCGCCGCAGTCGGTGAGCGCATCGAAGAGGTTGAAGCCGCCGTAGCTGCGACAGGAGCCTTTGCCGCGCCCCTCGTTCAGCGAGATCATCACCGCGGGGACACAATACGCCTCCGACAGGCGCGAGGCGACGATGCCGATCACGCCCTGATGCCAGTTCTCGCCGGCGAGGATGATCGGCGTGTTGGGCTCGGCATCGCGGCGGGTCTCCATCGCCTGCTCCCAGATCTCCTGCTCCAGACGCTGCCGCTCGCGATTCATCTCGCACAGCTCCGCCGCCAGCCGCCGCGCCTTCGCGGGGTTGGATTCCATCATCAGATCCGCCGCGCACTGCACCTGCCCCAGCCGTCCCGCCGCGTTGATGCGCGGTGCCAGCGTGAAGCCGATGGTCATGGCGGTAAGGCGGCCGCGATCCACGCCCCCCTCGCCCATCAAAGCCGCCAGCCCCGCGCGGGGGTCGCGGCGTAATTTTTCCAGTCCCGCCTTGACGATGCGGCGGTTTTCGCCCGTCAGCGGCATCACGTCCGCCACGGTGCCCACCGCCACGAGATCGGAATAGCGCGCGAGCATACGCTCGTCGCTCCCGTCCATCGCGCAGGCGAGCTTATACGCCACGCCCACGCCCGCGAGATCGCGGCTCGGATAGAGGCAGTCATGGCGTTTGGGGTCAACCACCGCCACTGCGTTCGGCAGCTCCTCCTGGCATTCGTGGTGGTCGGTGATGATCATGTCCACGCCGATGCCGGAGGCGAATTCCGTCTCCTCGATCGCCGTCACGCCGCAGTCCACGGTGATGATGAGCGTGACGCCCTCCTCCTTGAGGTGCTCGATGGCGGACATATTCAGCCCGTAGCCCTCCTCCAGCCGGTCGGGGATATAGAGGGTCGTATCCAGTCCGATCGAGCGGAGATAATCCGTCAGCAGGCAGCCCGAGGTGATCCCGTCCACATCGTAGTCTCCGTACACCGCCGCTTTTTCCCCGTTTTGGCGGGCGCGGGTGATGCGGCCGATGGCGGACATGATGTCGGTCATCAGCAGCGGGTCATCCGGTGTCTGGGCGGAATCGTCCAGAAATGCCGCCGCCTTCTGCGCCGTGTCGATGCCGCGGGAAGCCAGCACCGCCGCCAGCAGAGGCGGATACGCTCGCAGAAGCTCGTGGGGTATGGGCATAGCGTGCGGAATGTTCCATACCTTTTCTTTCATATTTACTTTTTCCTTATAATAATTATTCTCTTCCCGCTCATTATACGCTTTCAGCGCGCGTATTGCAAACTTAAATTTGACTTTTGCCGTCCGGCGGAGTAACATAGCAGGGCAACACCTTGCCGGTGTGGCGGAATCGGCAGACGCAGCGGACTTAAAATCCGTTGTCCCCTTCGGACGTGCGGGTTCAAGTCCCGCCACCGGCACCATATCGAGTAGTCATAAGGGATTTCACTTATGACTACTCTTTTTTTGAGCAGATTTCGGTCTGCTCTTTTTTCACGCCGTCACCGGATGAGGCAGATAGCGCACAGCCACGCCCGCGCGGGTGTCGGCGGTATAGGGCTCTGCCTCGTCCGTCGGCATTTCAAGATACCCCACAAAACGGTAGTAGATCATCATCCTCTGTGTGCGGTTCTTGCCGCGCCCTTCTGTTTCGTACACATCAATGTGGTCGATCATCTCCTGCAATAGCGGCGCAGTCAGCGTATCCATCTGCATAAATTTGCGGATTGCAGACAGAAATACCTCCCGCCCGTGCTGTCTTGTCTTTTGGTCGTTCAGACCCCTGCGGAGCGCGTCCATCTTCGTTTTCAGTTCCAGCCTCTCCACCTCGTACTTGTGACTCAGCTGCATAAACCACTCGTCCGTCACCTTGCCGTCCGCATTGTCCTCGTACAGCTTCTCGTACAGCACGGCGACCTTTTCGCTTCGAACTTTGGCCTTTTGCAGCTCCGCTTCCATCTGCTTCTGCTCCGCAAGCAGCTCCGCATCCGCTTTCTGAGCCAGGAGCTCGGCAAAGGCATTCTCATCCTCCTGCAGATACTCCGCCATCCGCCGTAGCTCCATCGTCACGACCTGCTCCACCGCATCCGCACGGATATAGTGTCTGGTTGCACATGTCCCGCGGTAGTCTTTCCCGTAGTTGGAGCAACTGAAAAAGTGGATGTTTGGATTCTGCGTGTTGGTGTGATACCACATCGGCTGACCGCAGTCGGCACAGCGGAGCAGACCGCAGAACATATTCTTCTCCCCGCTTTTGGGGGCGCGGCGTTTGGCGCGGCTCAGCAGCGTCTGCACACGCTCAAAGCTGTCCCGGTCTATGATGGGCTCGTGGACATCCCGAAACACCGTCCAGTTCTCCGGCGGATTCTCCAGCCGGGCCTTGTTTTTGAAAGACTTGGAGTAGGTCTTAAAATTGATGATATCCCCACAGTACTCCTGCTGAGCGAGAATTTTTCGCACGGTGTTGGTATTCCACTTGTACGGATCGGTCTGCGTGGTCTTGCCGCCGCGGGGAAGTCCCCGACTGTACCAGTAGGCCATGGGCGTCAGGATTTGTTCCGCTTGCAGGATGCGGGCGATAGTCTCGTTACCCTTACCCTCCATGCAGAGCCGGAAGACTTTTCGGACGACCTCGGCAGCCTCCGGGTCGACGATCCACTTCTTTTTGTTTTCCGGCGATTTTTTGTACCCATACGGCGGCTGGGACAGTGGCTCACCCAGATTGCCCCGGATGCGGTGAGAGCTTCGCACCTTGCGGCTGATATCCCGGGCATACATCTCGTTCATGATGTTTTTAAACGGCGCGATCTCGTTCTCGCCCTCGTCACTGTCCACCATGTCGTTGACGGCGATGAAGCGGATGTTGCGTTCCGGGAAATAGTTGTCCGTATAGTGCCCGACCGACACATAGTCTCGTCCCAGACGGGACAGATCCTTCACCATGACAGTGGAAACGTATCCCATATCGATGTCGTCCAGCATGGACTGGAAACCCGGGCGGTTGAAGTTCGTGCCGGTGTAACCGTCGTCCACATAGAAGCGGGTATTGCCGAGACCGTATTCTTTGGCTTTCTGCGATAAAAGCCGTTTCTGATTGGCGATGGAGTTCGACTCGCTCTCGCTGCCATCGTCCCGGGACAGACGGCAGTACAGAGCGGTGATCCCCGTGTTGCTGTTATTCTTTTTCGACTGCATTTTCTTCTCCTTTCCCGGCAGTCGAACAAACATATTCCCTGTCGATTGTAGTCTCCGGCGGCGGAATGGGCAAATCTGCGAAGCCGTTTTGGAGCAGATGCCGCATCCGTTCCCGCAGCTCTGCGCCATGCTCCCGTTTCCCGTCCTTATACGCGGGATGGGCAAAGGCAGAGGAGACCAGATAGCGGACACCGTTGACGGTGTATTCGCTTTGTCCGGACGGGAGAATTGTGTATGTTTTCATGCCGCATCACCGCTCCCATTCCGCATACGCCCGCTGTTTCTGGAGATAGCCGCTGTAATAGTCAATGGCCGCAAGCACAAATTCCTCCTGCTGCCGGGCTGAAAGAGAATCAGGCAGCTTTGCTTTCAGTCTGTCCATGGGGATTCTGAGCACCTCCCGCTGATTGGCTTTTGGCTCTGCCAGAATATCGCGGATTGCGGAGGGCATCAGGTCTCCGTTCAGACTGAGCTTGTGCATACGGTTTGCCTGCGCGTAGGACGGGGTGCAGTCGGCCAGCACGCAAAAGAGCAGCACCTCGTTCTGCGAGTCCTCCGATAGATATGAAAGCTCCACCCCGACAGAGAACGCGATCTTCCCTTCGTCCATCCAGTCCAGCAGTCCCGGGATCAGATTGGTCAGACGGATATAGCGCTGAACGGTCTTGTAGCTTTCCCCGTTTGCCGCCCCGATCATGGCCGTACTTCGATGCTCGTCCGACCTCGGGACAACTTGTCCCGAAGCGCTTTCGTCCCGCTGTCCCTGATGCTTGAGCGCCTCCGCTTTCAGCTTGTAGGCGAAGGCCTTTTCGGAGGGGAGCAACTGCTCGCGATGGAGATTGCTGTCCACGAGTGCAATTGCGGCACTGGCTCTGTCCATGTCGCAGACGATGGCCGGTATTTGCTTCAGCCCGGCTAATTGTGCCGCCCGACAGCGTCGGTGGCCGGAGATGATCTCAAACTTGTCCGTTCCCTCCAATGGCCGGACGAGCACCGGCGACAGTACGCCCTGCTCCCGAATGCTCTCCGCAAGTGCGGTCATCTCCTCGTCGTCCAGCACCTTATACGGATGTCCCTCAAAGGTGCAGAGTTTGTTCAGCGCGATGGTTTTTGCTGTTTTCATGTTGAATCCTTCCTTTCTTTTGAATCGTGCCGCACACGCGCCGACTTCTGCATTGCCCGAAGAATGCAAAAAGTCGGCTGCATTTCTGCATCCCGAAAGCACTTGCTTCCGCGGCACAGATGTGCAGCCGGCTCCATCACGCCGAGCCGTATGAGTTCCCCGCTCGGAAAGGCGCTGATTCGATTCCGGCAGGGTGTCTGTGGTTTTTCCAGACCGTTTCTATCTGTTTCCCCTCGGTGGGGCGAGCCAAGAATACCACATGGATTTCCTTTGTCAAGAGCCCTGATTTTCAAAAAACCGAACCTTTGACAGCAAAACCAGACTTACAGTTTATGCCAAAAACAACGTGTCATTGTCTTAGCAAGCAACGGATTATGACCCCAAATCCCGTTTTTCAGGGGAAGAAAACTTCCCCTAAGACCCCTCGAAAAAAATTTTTTGATTATTTTCTTTTCGTAGCATCCACGCCCTGTTTCCGCTCGCCAATCGCGGCGAAAACATTGTCAAAACCTGCCGTTTATGATAT
>JAZUEL010000038.1:0-23665 GCA_045640125.1 Oscillospiraceae bacterium | reverse complement strand
TAATTTGGTCATGGCTCGCTCTCTTTCTTGCTTAATACGGATGGTTTATCATCATTTCCCAATATTTTCTGTATTATATCATGCACTTTTTTCTCTTGCAAGCGCAAAACAGGGAGGGCATTCGCCCTCCCTGTCGGGGTTTATTGCGTCAGCCGTTCGCAGCTTTGAAGCTGTCCCAGGTATCCGCACCGAAGACGTTCGTAAACATCTCGATGGGGAAGGCGTTCACGTCGTCGCCGTAGGCCACGGTATCGAGCTCGCCGATCGCCATCAGACGCGCACCGTCATCAAAGCCGGAGCCGTCGCCCTCGCCGTCGTAGGTCTCCATGTAGGAGCGCAGATAGTCGAGGTAGGCATCGAACAGCGCCTTTTCATCCGTCGCCGCAGCGGGAGTCGCCGCAGGCTCGGCACTCGCGGGCGCGGACGCGGTCTGTCCCGCGGGGGTCACGGTGAAGCTGCCGTCGGCGTTCTCGGTGACCGTGCCGACGATTTCGGAGCTCTCGTCCACTTCGAGACCGTTGAGGACGCATTCCTCGGTGACCGTCCAGACGGAGCCGTCCTTGAGGACGATGTAAGCCTCGCCCACCGCCTCATCGCCGATCTCACCGGAGGTGGCGAGGCTCGGGTCGGCATAGACGACCGTGCCGGTCCACTCGGAGTTCACGAGCGTGGCGTTGACGGCGTTGGTGTTCTTGGGTCCGACGTAGAAGTCGCCGACCATCTCGCAGGTCTCGTCGCTGCCACCGGTCACGTCCCACTTAGTCTGCGAGTTCTCGTTCACAAAGGTGACGTTCATCTTGCCGCCGTTCTCCGCGGAAACCAGCAGGTTGTCGGCGGGGGTATAGATCGCCTTTTCCTCGTCGCTCAGACCGAGATACCACGCGGACCGGTCGCCGTAGTTTTGATAGTTGTCGTTCGTGAGCAGGCAGGAATCGACGTTGATGACCGCGGGGCTGCCGTCGGAGTAGATGACCGCAAATTTGTTGCCGCCGGAGTAGCCGGGGGTCTTGGAGCGGTCGAGGTACCACCAGGTTATGCCGCCCTGATTGTAGTGCGGGGTGTTGGCGGGATCGATGAAGATGTTCATATTGGAGCCGTAGGAGCCGCCCTGATTGACGATGTAGTCATAGAGGGAGGCATCGGCGCGGGTGAGGTATTCGGCATAGCTCTCGTCCGCGCCCTGCGGCTCGATGCTCGCCTCATCCCCGATGAGCGCAATGAATTCGTCGGGTGATCCGACCACGAAGGCATCCTCCTCCGCCTGTGCGTCATAGGATGCCGCGATGCGGCAGTTCTCGACCCAGAGACCGGCATCCTCGGTGTTGGTGTTGCCGGAGGCACGCACCTTTAGGCCCATGCAGCCCTGCAGGCGGCAGTTGAAGGCGTAGCCGTAGCCCGCGGAGGCGGAGCAGAGCGCCGCGTCGAGATTGGAGGTGCAGTCGGAGTTGAATACATAGACCCAGCTCTCGGAGTAGCCGATGGTGTAAACGCCCGCCGAGCGCAGGCCGTAGCACTTGGTGACGACCTGATTGGCGACGATGGTACCGCCGCCCTTATCGGTGGCGAGCGCGGTGCCCGCGTCCAGACCGGAGACGACCACGGTCACGTCATCGGGGTGCTCGGTCAGCACGAGACAGTTGTTGCCCTCGTCGTCCTGCCCCATAGCGGCGTAGGAGTAGTCGGGGATCTCGGTCGCCTCGGGGTCCACGATGTTGACAGAGCCGTCGGCGTTGATGAGGTTGGTGCCCTCGCAGTTGAGCACGATCTGGCCGCCCTGCGAGACGTAGGGCCCGTGACCGCCGGAGGAGCAGGCGAAGATATCGCCGCCCTGAATGGTCGCAAGACCGCGGCCGGTGGCGTATATGGAGTTGTTGGTGCCGAGGATGTGGGGATTGATGAGGTTCAGGATCGCCGTGTCGTAGTGGATGTCGCCGGTCGGGATCTTGCCTTCGGTGCCGCCGTCGATGTGCACCTGCGAGCCGACACCGTAGAAGTTGCCGCATTCACTGGGGCCGCGTCCGCCGGTGGTGCAGTATACGGTGAGATCCTCGATGGTGTATTCCCCGCCCTGCGTGAACACAGCGGCGTGGTTGACGTTATCGGACGAATAGACGGTCTGACCGTCGAGCGGGCTGCCCTGCTCGCCCGATGCCTCACCGGAGGCGGCGGTATCGTCTACCTCTTTATACAGGTAGGTGCAGAACATGGCAACCACGCCGCGGGAGGGTCCGCCGGTGATGTTGGCGTAGTAGTTGTGCAGACGGATGAGGTCGTAATCCTCGCCGTAGACCCAACCGTTTTTCAGGAACATATCGTTGATGATCTCGGCCTTGGTGGAGTATTCGGTGTCGGAGGCCTGCGAGGAGAAAAGCTCCTCATAGAGCTTGCCGTCAAAGGTGTAGTACACACCGGTGGACACGCCCAGTGCGTGGACGTAGTCCGTGACCTTGGTCTCAAAGGACTGGATGAGATACAGATCCTCGGGCAGCACCGCGCCCTCGGCGACCGCGCCGTCCACGAGGTCGATGTAGGCATAGGTCGCGCCCTTGGCGAAGCTGCGCGCCTCGACCTCGCCCTCACCCAGCGCCTCGAATTCGGCGCGGATGGCGGCGGATTTATCCGTAAACACATAGTCGATGACGTATTCCTGCGTCATCTCGTCAAACTTGGTGGTCTCACCGTCCACGGTGACGGAAGCGATCTTGTAGTTCTCCGCACTGGTGACGGTGAGCTTCGTGCCGAGGCCGACGACCTCCGCGGGCAGATAATAGGTGCCGGCGGGGGTGATGAAGCCGTTGTCACCGGCGGAAACGGTGAACTTCGCAAGGCCGTCGATGCTCTCGGTGGACTTGCCGTTGAGCGCCGCAGCCGCCGCCGCAGGTGAGCCCTCCGCCGTAATGACATAGCCCGAGCAGCTCAGCCACGGGTCGTCCGCCACACCCACAGAGGCGGGGATGACCCACGCCACGGTGTTGTTGAAGTCGTGGATGGCGGAAGATCCGACATAGCCCAGCTCCTCCGGAAACAGCACCCAGGAGCCGTCCAGCTTGTTGTTGGACATGACCGCGCCGCCGTTACCGAGAGTGCTGACGGTCTTATCACCGATCACGCCCGGGAGCAGCACGACCATCTCCTGCTTAACGGTCTGGGGACTTTGGATGACAGTGATTTCGCCGTTTTCCTCGGTGAACATCCATCCGGCGATCTCGTCGGTGATGGACGCGCCCTCGACGACCACGGAAGCGGGAGCTGTCGTTTCGCCGGAGGCCTCACCGGAGGAAGCGAATGCGCCGATGCCGAGCATGAGAACCATGAAGAACGCCAGCGCCATGACCACAAGTTTTTTCAATGCGTTTTCCTCCTTGTCAGAATGATACATTCGAATTATACCAGAGTTTGTCCGGTCAACAAGTTACATGATAGAAAAAATTGAATTAAAAAAGGTAACAAGCTTTCCGCAAATGGGCGGCGTTGACTTTTCCGTGGGGGCGTGTTAGCATATTGAAAAAACAGATACATCGGAGCTTTGGTATGAAAAAACTCTCTGCTCTTTCTTTCCGGCGCTGCGCTCTGGCGGTCTTTCTCGTATCCGCGCTTCTCACAGGCTTTTTCGCGCTGTGCAGTCCTCTGTTTACGGACGATCTGGATTTCGCGGCACAGCACTTCTCCTCCTTTTCCGCGCTGCTGCACTACTGTCTGCACTACGGCAACGGACGGCTGCTCGGCAACCTCGGTGCAGCGATCTTCTGCGACCATACCGCGCTGCGCACCGTCGTGCGTGCACTGTGTATCGGCTCACTGACCGTGCTTCTCCCCCTCGCCGCCGGTGCGGAGGACAAGCGCAGCCTGCTCCTGAGCTTTCTGCTGGTTTTCGGCGTGTCGCCCGATCTGTTTGCGGAGACGTATGCGTGGTCGAGCGGTTTCCAAAACTACATCCCGCCCGTTGTGTTCCTGCTTGTATGCCTCATTCTGTGGCAGCGGAGCGAGCGTTTTTCCCACAGGAAACTCGTGTTCGCCTGCGTCGGTACCTTCGTGCTGGCGGCGGCGGCGCAGCTGTATGTGGAGCTCAACTCGCTCATCCATGTGCTGGCAGCGCTGGTGTTGCTGTGCCTCAGCCGCAGCCGCGCCAAAAAATCCGTGAGTCTCTGCGCTCTCGCGGGCACAGCCCTCGGCGGCGCGGTAATGATCGCCATTCCCAAGCTCTTTGAGCGCGAATACGCTCTCATCGCCTTTTACCGCCGCATTTATCTTTCAAGCCTTTCGGAGATGTTCGGCTCGCTGTGGAAGAACGGACTGAAGCTGACGGGCTTTTTCGTGGGCGACTGCTTCCTGTGTCTGCTTCTGGGCGTGGGCGTTTTTCTGCTTCTGCGGCAGAATGCGCCGCGCGCGGCGCGTCCCGGGTGGCACAGAGCCGCCTCGGTGCTGTCACTGGCTCTGCCGGTCTACAGTCTCCTGTACCGCGCCTTTTTCTCCGGCTGGTCGGCGGTGTGGCTGGCAGATATTCAAAAGCTGTTCTTCGCCCTGCTGCTCCTCGCCTTTCTCGCTGCATTCGTCTACGCCCTTACGCTGACGGAGAACAAAGCACGCCGGACGGCGGCGATCGTATTGCTCGCGCTGGCGGTATGTTCGCTCGCCCCCATGACGGTGGTCTACCCCGCGCCGGTGCGGACGATTTATCTCTGCTACACCTTCCTTGCTCTCGCCGCGCTGATTGTCTGGGAGGAGGTCTTGCCCCGTTCCTCCGCGCTGTTCCGGCGGGACACGGCGGTGCTGGGGCTTCTCGCCGCTGTGCTTTTGAGTCTGCTGCTCGTGTTCCAGTTTTTGAACATCCGTCATGTGGACAGGCTCAACACCGACTACATCGAAAAAAAGCTCGCCGAGGGCAGCACGGAGATCGAGCTCATCCGCACCCCCTCGGATTATGTGTTCAAAAACACCTCCAGCTATCTCGGTCACTACTACTTCCTCTCCGAGCCCAACGATGTCGACTTTACCTTCACAGACTACGACAGCTGGGTCGCCAAGCGGCAGCTCGAGGAAAACCGGAAAAACTGATACCTGCAAAAAAAGGAGACGCACGGTGCGTCTCCTTTTTTGTTGTCTCTCTTATGTATCGTTTCCGCGTCGGGACACAAGTCCCACCGTGGAGGCGATGATGTAGCGGGGTCTGCCCTTGACCTCCTCGTAGATCTTTGCCACATAGATGCCGAGGATGCCGAGGCTGATCATCACGATCGCGCCGATAATCAGCTCGATGAGGATGACCGTGGTGAAGCCCTCCAGCGCTTTGTGCGCCAAATAGGTCACCAAACAGTCGATGCCGAGGATCACCGCCAGCACAAAGAACAATCCGCCCAGCAGCAGAATGATCGTCAGCGGCTTGGTGGTGAAGGAGGTGATGTTGTTGATCGCATAGCGGATCAGGCTCATTTTATTCCATTTGCTCTCGCCCGCCATCCGCTCCTGCACATCAAATTCCACGCTCGCGGTCTTATAACCGACCCAGGTGGACAGCGCGCGGAAGAAGGTGTTGCGCTCGGGCAGCGCCAAAACGGCATCCACCGCCTTGCGGTCGAGCAGCTTGAAGTCCGAGGCGCGGGACATATCGCCCTTGGTCGCGGCGCTCATCATGGAGTAGAAAAGCTGCGACATTTTCTTATACAGCGCGCTTTCGCGGCCGCGGCTTTTCTTCACGCCCTCGATGACCTCGAAGCCTGTTTCCCACAGCCGATACATCTCCACCAGCGTCTGCGGCGGATGCTGCAGGTCGCAGTCCATGACCGCCACGCAGTCGCCCGCTGCCATTTCCAGCCCTGCAAAAATGGCGCTTTCCTTGCCGAAATTGCGGGAAAAATGCACACCGCGCACGCGGGGCTCCTCCTCCGACAGACGGAGGATCTCCTCCCAGCTCGCATCCGACGAGCCGTCGTCCACGAAATAGATCGCCGCATAGATGGCGTTTTCATCCATAACGGACAGGATCTCCTTCGCCGCGCGGCGGATGTTTTCCTGCTCGTTGTAGGCGGGAACGACAATGGATAATGTTTCTCTGTATTCACTCATAACGCAACCTCCGTGTATACTACGCGCGGCTTAGAATCTGTCCTCTTTCATCTTATCGTCGGCGCGTTTGCCCCAGCGGATGCGCGGCTCCGTACCGGCAAGGATGCGCCCGATGGACTGCCGCTGCCGCAGCGCCATCACCAGCGCCGTAAACAGCGCCAGCAGTCCGGCCATGCCCTTCATCTGCGTGGTCGGGATGAAGCACCAGCACAGAATGGCACCCGAAAACGCCATCACCAGCGATGCCAGGCTCGCCATGCGGGAAAAGGCGATCGCCACGATATAAAAGGCACACGCCACCAGTCCCGCGCGCCAGTCCGCCAGGAACAGCGCCACGGCACAGCCGACCACGCCCTTGTTTCCCTTGAAGCGGAAGCGCCAGGGATAGCAGTCACCCAGCACGCAGCAGAATCCCGCGAACAGCGCCCCGATCACGGGATAGCCCGTCCCGGGAATCTTCATGAGCAGCATCCCGCCCAGCACGGGGATCGCCGTTTTGAGCGCGTCCACGCCCAGCACCGCCATGCCCCACTTCGGTCCGAACACCTGCACGAAGTTGGCATAGCTGGCGTTGCGGCTGCCGAGGCGGCGGACATCCTGCCCGAACACGCGGCGGGACACGAGAATAGCGCCGTTGATGCCGCCGAAGGCATAAGCCACGAGGGCGATCAAAGACAGAAATACGGGAATCATTCGGAATCTCCTTTTTGCCGGATGGTCAGCCGGATGGGCGTTCCCTCCAGCCCGAATACCGCACGGATGCGGTTTTCAATGTAGCGCTGATAGGAAAAATGGAACAGATCCTTGCGGTTGCAGAACACCACGAACTGCGGCGGCTGCACGCCGGTCTGGGTCATGTAGTAGATCTTGAGGCGACGGCCCTTGTCCGTGGGCGGCTGCTGCCGCGCCTGCGCGTCCGCGAGAACGTTGTTGAGCATACCGGTCGTGATGCGCATGGTGCTCTGTTCGTTTACATAATTCACTAACTCAAATATACGCTCCGCGCGCTGTCCCGTCAAGCAGGAAATAAAGACAATGGGCGCGTAGGTCATGAACGCGAGGTCGCGCATGACATCCTGCCGCATTTTGTCCATGGTGTGGGTGTCCTTTTCGATCAAATCCCACTTGTTCACCACGATCACGCTCGCCTTGCCCGCCTCGTGCGCCAATCCGGCGATCTTGGTGTCCTGCTCCGTGACGCCCTCGCGCGCGTCGATCATGATGAGGCACACGTCCGAGCGCTCGATGGCGAGCTTGGCACGCATGACGGAGAATTTCTCCACGCGGTCGTCCACCTTGCTCTTACGGCGGATGCCGGCGGTGTCGATAAAGAGATATTTGCCGAACTTGTTCTCCACAGGCGTATCCACCGCGTCGCGGGTCGTGCCGGGCATATCGGCGACGATGACACGCTTTTCGCCCAGGATGAGGTTGATGAGGCTGGATTTGCCGACGTTGGGCTTGCCGATGACCGCCACCTTGATGCGCTCGTCGTCCTCGTCCCCCTCCCCCTCGGGCGGGAAATGCTCAAGGCAGGCATCGAGCAGGTCGCCGGTGCCGTGACCGTGGACGGCGGAGATCGCGATGGGGTCGCCGAGACCGAGATTGTAAAACTCATAGATGCCCGGATCGTTCGCGCCGATGGAGTCCATCTTGTTCACCGCGAGAACGACGGGCTTGTTGCTGCGCTGCAAAAGCGCCGCCACATCCATATCCGCCGCCGTGACACCCGTGCCGATCTCCGTCACGAGCACGATCACATCCGCCGCGTCGATGGCGATGAGCGCCTGCTCGCGCATAAAGAGCAGGATCTCGTTGTCGGTGTTCGGCTCGATGCCGCCGGTATCGACGATATCAAACTTGCGCCCGCACCACTCGCACTCGGCGTAGAGGCGGTCGCGGGTCACGCCCGGAGTGTCCTCCACGATGGAGAGACGGCTGCCCGCGAGACGGTTGAACAGCAGGCTTTTGCCCACGTTGGGTCGGCCGACGATGGCCACCAGAGGTTTTGACATATTCACTCACCAATTACTTCTTAATTTCGTTATAAAAGACCCGACCGTCGTTGATAACGTCGGTCAGCTTCACGCCGAGGGTCTGCTCCACCTGCGCCGGTGTCACATCGTCGAGGAAGACATCCCCGCCGTGGCGCAGCATGACGTGCGGAATGAGAAGCCGCTCGCGCAGAGGTTTATCGGAAAGCTGCCGCATGAGGTCGCCGCCCGTGATGAGCCCCGCCACATCAATAGTATGACCGAGGAAATCGTTTTCAATGGCGTAGACCGGCGCATCCGAGCCCGCGAGCGCGAGCAGCCGACGAATGTAGGGCGCGGCGGACACGCCCGTGGCGACGCAGAAATCGTCGCGGATGCCGCTGCCGTCCAGCGCCGCCCTGAATTCCTCCTCCATGGAGCGCATGAGCCCCACGCCGTTTTCGATCTGCGGGTAGCCCTCGTAATAGTCCTCGTCGGGGATCTCCCGCCCCGCCTTCAAAAACAGCTCGTCCGCGCAGAAGAAAATGCGGCTGCCGTATCGTTCGAGACAGACTTCATTATACGCATACACGCGGTCAATCGTCTCGTTGGCACTCTCTTTGTTAAAGGGTGTCAGCTCCGCCAGACCCTCGCGGTGCATGGTGAGCCCCACGGGGACGACCGACACGCTCGGCACATGGGGATAGAGCGCCGCGAGCTCCTCCATCGTCTGCTGCAAATGCTCGCCGTCGTTCACGCCCGGACAGACCACGATCTGGCAGTTCATCTCGATACCGCCCGCCGCGAGCTTCTGCATGAGGGCATAGCCCTCCGCCGCCTTCGGCTGACCGAGCAGCTTCGCCCGCAGCGCCGGCTCCGTCGCGTGGACGGACACGTTCACGGGGCTGACCTTGAGCTGCAAAATGCGCTCGATCTCCCGCTCGGAGAGATTGGTCAGCGTGATGTAGCTGCCGGTGAGGAAGCTCAGACGGGCATCGTCATCCTTGAAATACAGGGGCGAACGCAGCCCCTTCGGGAGCTGATCGACGAAGCAGAACATACAGCGGTTGGCGCAGTGACGCGGCTTATCCATGAGGTAATCCTCAAAATCCAGTCCGAGGTCTTTGCCCACGCTCTTGCGGACCTTGACGGTCTTTTCGCCCTTTTTCGTCCGCAGCGTCACAGTGAGCGCTTCGCCGTAGCTCCAGTATTGATAGTCCAGCACGTCGCGGATCTCATGCCCGTCGATGGCGAGCAGCTCATCGCCGACGTGAGCGCGGAAGCGCAGCGGACTTTTTTTCTCTATGTGAATGATTTTAGAAGCCATGATGTTTCCAATCGAAGTCGTTTTTCGCGTAATCAGCAAAAAAGGGAGGCCTACGCCCCCCTTTATTTGCAAGGATTTTCTTACTTGTCCTCATCCATAGCGATGACTTCACGTCCGTCATACTTGCCGCATTCGGGGCAGGCACGGTGGGGCATGTGGTACGCGCCGCAGTTGGGGCACTTCACCAGGCCGGGAAGCTTCAGCTTCCACACGCTGGAACGACGCTTGCTCTTTCTCGCATGGGATACTTTTCCTTTCGGGACCGCCATTGTTCACACCTCCGATTGTTCTTCTTTCTTCTGTGTATCGTCCAACAGCTGTCCCAGAACAGCCAGTCTTGGATCGACCTCCTCAGCGCAGTCGCAAGGGCCGTCGTTGAGGTTTTTTCCGCAGGAGGGACAGAGTCCCCTGCAGTCCGGCCGGCAAAGGAAGCGCATATCCGTTTGCAGGATAAACGAGGTTTCCATCACCGACGATACGTCTATGCCGTCCCCCTCCAAAGGGAAGAGGGTATCGTCCTCGTCATCGTCCGGCGCGTCCGCCTGAAGCGTCGCCCGAACGGGAAGCGTCATGTGCTGCTCATACTCCGCGGCGCACAGGTCGCAGCATAGGAGCATATCGGTTTCGATGCTGCCCTCCAGAAGGAGCATTCCGGCCTCGTTTTTCACGAGTCCCGAAGCCTTTACCGGGCTGAGAAAGCGAAGCAGCGCGGGAAACGCAAGCCGCTGCTCGTCCAGTTCGCAGGCAAACTCCGCCGATCTTCCCGGCACCTCGATGAGTTCATGCAGATCCAAAAACATAAAGGCACCTCACACAATCGCGCTACGATATTATAAGTTATCGAGTTTCAGTTGTCAACACAAAAAATCCGTGCTATGATGCGATTATGAAAGAATTTACGGTTTTCAAAAACGACGCCGGTCAGAGACTCGACCGATTCTGCGCCAAAATCGCCCCCGCCGTCTCCTCCGCGGCGCTGCAAAAATACTTCCGCACCAAGGATATTAAGGTAAACGGCCACTGGCAGCGGGCGGATTACCGTCTGTCCGAGGGCGAGACCGTGCGCCTCTACATCCCCGACGAATATTTCGAGGGGAAGAAAAAAGAAAACACACGCCTGCAAACGCTCACCCCGAAGCTCGATATCGTCTACGAGGACGAAAACATTCTTCTGGTGAATAAGATGCCGGGCGTTCTGTGCCATCCGGACTCCGGCTGGGATGCCTCCACCCTCATCGCCCGCATCCAGGCACACGCCTATCAGCGCGGCGAATGGGATCCCGCGGCGGAAAACAGCTTCGCCCCCGCGCTCGCCAACCGCATCGACCGCGGCACCGGCGGCATCGTCATCGCCGCCAAAAACGCCGAGGCGCCGCGGATTCTGGACGAAAAGATCCGCCTGCGCGAGCTCGACAAACGCTATCTCTGCGTCTGCCTCGGCAGGCCCAAGCCCGAGAGCGGCACGCTGCGCGGCTGGCTCTTTAAGGACGCGGTGAAAAACACCGTCTTCGTCAAGGATCGGCAGGAGCCCGGCACCAGCCTCGCCGTGACGCATTACCGCCTCCTCGCCTCGCAGAACGGGCTGTCCCTCGTGGAATGCGCCCTCGAAACGGGCCGCACGTACCAGATCCGCACCCAGATGGCGCACTTCGGTCATCCCCTACTCGGCGACAGCAAATACGGCGATGAAAAGCAGAATCGCCGCTGGCACGAAAGCCGCCAGCTTCTCTGGAGCTACAAGCTCTGCTTTGCCTTTGAAACCGATGCCGGAGCGCCTCAATATTTAGCGGGAAAAGAGTTCTCCGTTCAAGATGTGCCCTTTGTGAAAAAATATTTTCCGACAACAAAAAATATATATTGACATAGGCTTTTTCAATCTGTATATTTATATCACTTTAATAGGACAAAGAGCGTGCTTCTTCGGAGGTTCAATCGGTTGTTAGGGAGGATGATAAATGGCCAAAGAGCTCATTCGTCTCGCGAACTGTTCGATGGAATTCGACGGCGAGACCGTTTTGAACAGCATCAATCTTTATATTAACGACAAAGAGTTCCTCACACTGTTGGGCCCGTCCGGCTGCGGCAAGACGACGACCCTGCGTATCATCGCGGGTTTTCTCAAGCCGACATCGGGCGATGTTCTGTTCGACGGTGTGAGGATCAATGATATTCCACCCTATAAACGCCGCGTCAACACGGTGTTCCAGAAGTATGCGCTGTTCCCGCATCTGGATGTGTATGACAACATCGCTTTCGGTCTGCGCAACCAAAAAGTGCCGGAGACCGAGATCGACGAGCGCGTGACGGAGATGCTGGAGGTCGTGAGCCTGCGCGGCTTTGAAAACCGCAAGGTGCAATCGCTGTCCGGCGGTCAGCAGCAGCGCGTCGCCATCGCGCGGGCGCTGGTGATGAAGCCGGAGGTGCTTTTACTGGACGAGCCGCTCGGTGCGCTCGATCTGCGTCTGCGTAAGGATATGCAGTCCGAGCTCAAGCGCATCCAGCAGCAGATGGGCATCACCTTTATCTACGTCACCCACGATCAGGAGGAAGCCCTCGCCATGTCCGACACCATCGTCGTCATGGACAAAGGCCGCATCCAGCAGATCGGCAAGCCCGAGGACATCTACAACGAGCCGAAAAACGCCTTTGTGGCGGACTTCATCGGCGAGTCCAACATCCTCGACGGCATCATGCACAAGGACTACGAGGTCGAGATCTTCGGTCGCCGCTTCCAGTGTCTCGACGCGGGCTTTGCGCCGGACGAGGCGGTGGACGTGGTCATCCGCCCCGAGGACGTAGACATCGTCGAGCCCTCCGCCGGACGCTTGCAGGGCACGGTCACGGACGTGACCTTCAAGGGTATGCAGTACGACATCATCGTCGATTTCTACGGCTTCAAATGGCTCATCCAAACCACCGACCTCGCCCCCGTCGGCTCGCGCATCGGCATCAAGCTCGATCCCGATGCCATCCACGTCATGCACAAGAGCGAGTATTCCGGTATGTTCGGCGATTACAGCTCCTATTCCGCCGAGTACGACGAGATCAACAACCCCGACATTGTCTACGATGAGGAAGAAGGTGAATACCGGGAGGAAGCGGCCGATGAAGAATAAAGCTCTCGCCGCGCCCTATCTGGTCTGGATGGCGCTGTTCACCGTCATCCCGCTCGCCATCGTGGTCTACTACGCGTTCACCGACTCCATCACGGGACACTTCACCTTTGCCAACATCGCCACGCTCAGCGTCTACTTCCCCATCTTTCTCAAAAGCATCTGGCTGGCGCTGATCGCGACGCTCATCTGCCTCATCATCGGCTACCCCGTGGCGTATTACATCGCCCAGTGCAGCCCGAGCAGGCAGCGCTTTCTGTATATGCTCATCATGCTTCCCATGTGCATGAGCTTCCTGCTCCGCACACTGGCATGGGTGGCGCTGCTCGAGGACACCGGCATCATCAATCGCTTCATCAGCGCCATCGGCTTAAAGCCGCTCCCGCTCATCCGCAACAACGGCGCGGTCATCCTCGGCATGGTGTATAACTACCTGCCCTATATGATCATGCCGCTCTACACCGTCATCATGAAGATCGACAAGGGTCTGTACGAGGCGGCGCAGGACCTCGGATGCAGCCAGGCGCAGACCTTTGCGGGCGTGATCTTCCCGTTGTCCGTCCCGGGCGTGGTCTCGGGCGTGACGATGGTGTTCGTCCCCGCCGTGTCCACCTTCTACATCAGCCAGAAGCTCGGCTCCTCCGGCACGACCCTGATCGGCGACGTGATCGAGAGCCAGTTCAAGGCCGCCTACAACCCTAACCTCGGCGCGGCGCTGAGCCTCGTGCTGATGGTGATGATCCTGCTGTGTATGCGCGTGATGAACCGCGTCTCCGGCGAGGAGGAGGTGGCGCTGATATGAAAAAGCTCTCCAAAGGCTTCACGGTCGTCGTCCTCATTTTCCTGTATGTCCCCATGCTCGTTCTCGCCGTGGCGAGCTTTTCCAAGAGCTCGGACATCGCCGTGTTCGGCGGCTTCACCTTCCGGCAGTACGGCGAGCTGTTCCGCGACGGCGTGCTGCTGCCGCTGCTGGCGAACAGCATCATCGTGGCAGTGCTGTCCTCGCTGATTGCCACCGTCCTCGGCACGATGGCGGCGCTCGGCATCCACGCCATGGGCAAGAAGCTCCGCTCCGCGACCATGGCGGTCACCAACATCCCCATGACAAACCCCGAGATCGTCACCGGCGTGTCGCTCGCGCTGCTCTTTGCCTTCGTCGGGCAGATGATGAAGCTGAACAGCGTCCTCGGCTTTGCCACGCTGCTGATCGCGCACATCACCTTTAACCTGCCCTATGTCATCCTCTCCGTCATGCCGAAGCTGACGCAGATGGATCCCGCCCTCGCGGATGCCGCCATGGACCTCGGCTGCACGCCTTTTTCCGCCTTCCGCAAGGTCATCCTCTACGAGCTCATGCCCGGCATCATCTCCGGTGTGCTCATGGCGTTCACCATGAGTCTGGACGACTTCGTCATCAGCTACTTCGTCTACGGGCCGAACTTCATCACCCTGCCCGTGGAGATCTACAACTACACCAAAAAGCCCCTCCAGCCGAAGATCTACGCCCTGTTCACGCTGCTGTTCGCCGTGATCCTGCTCGCCATGATCCTGATGAATGTGCTTCAGGCTCGCGACGCGACGAAACGGGAGAATGCCCGCCGTGCCTTCCTCGGCAAGCGAAAGGAGGCACGGGTATGAAGCGGATTCTTGCTTTCCTGTGTGTGCTGCTTCTGACAGCGTGCCTGCTCCCCGCCGATGCCTTTGCCGCGGAGGAGGTCATCAACGTCTACAACTGGGGCCAGTACATCTCCGACGGCTCGGACGGCTTTATCGATGTCAACGCCGCCTTCACCGAGGCGACCGGCATCAAGGTCAACTACATGACCTTCGATTCCAACGAGTCCATGTACACCAAGCTCAAGACCGGCGGCAGCACCTACGATGTCATCATCCCCTCGGACTACATGATCGGAAAGCTCATCGAGGAGAATATGCTCCTCCCGCTGGACTTCGACAACATCCCGAATTATCAGTACATCGACGAGGCGTACAAGAACACCACTTACGACCCCGACAACCTCTATTCCGTGCCCTACACATGGGGCACCGTCGGCGTTATTTACAACAGCCGCTATGTGGACGAGGCCGACCTCGGGAGCTGGGATCTGCTCTGGAACGACAAATACGCCGGCAAGATTCTCATGTTCGACAACCCCCGCGACGCTTTTGCCATCGCGGAATCCCTGCTCGGCTACTCGCTCAACACCGGCGACGAAGCGGCGCTCGCCGCCTGCGCCGACAAGCTCATCGACCAGAAGTTTCTGGTGCAGAGCTACGTCATGGATCAGATCTACGACAAGATGGTGCGCGGCGAGGCGCTGATCGCGCCCTACTACGCGGGCGACTATCTCATGATGGCGGACGAGAACGAGGACTTGGAGTTTTTCTTCCCCGAGGAGGGCTTCAACCTCTTTATCGATGCCATGTGCATCCCCTCCTGCTGCACCAACAAGTCCGGCGCGGAGGCCTACATCAACTTCCTCTGCTCGCCGGAGGTCTGCGGCGAAAACCTGAGCTACCTCGGCTATTCCGTGCCGGAGACCGAGGCGAAGCAATACCTCGACCCGGAGACGGCGGCGAGCGACATCGCCTACCCCGATACGGATATTCTTTCCCGCGGCGAAGCCTATCTCGCGCTGTCGCAGGAGAGCAATCAGGTCATGGATAAGCTGTGGCTCTCGGTCAAGACTGCCGGCGGTGTCGGCACGGGGCCGATCGTCTCCATGTGCGTGTTTGTGGTGGCCGTCACCGGATGGCTCGTCTTCCGCAGCATCCGCACCAAACGCCGCAAGGCAAAACGCTGCATGAAGTGGAAAACCGCATAAAAAAATTGACCCGCGATTCGTTCGGAATCACGGGTCTTTTCATGACAATATTCAGAACAAAATTCAGAACAAACTCATCTGACTTTCCTCGGGCATCTGACCGAAAGCGCCGAGCTCCTTCAGAACGGCAAAGTGGGTCTGGCTGACCTTGGGACAGGCGCGGGCGATCTCCTCCACGGAGACGAAATCGCGCCGGATCTCCCGCGCATGGGCAAGGTCAAGCGCCGCCGTCTCACCGAGACCGGACACCGCCACGAAGGGCACCCGCAAGAGCTTCTCCCCCACCGGCAAAAACTTCGAGGCATCGGACTCGTACAAATCCACCGGCGCAAAGTCAAAGCCGCGCATATAGAACTCATAGACCATTTCCAGCGTCGTGAGCAGATCCTCTTCCTTGGCGGTGGCGTTGGGGTTGCCGTTGATCTCCTTGATCTTCGCACGCACCTTGTTGATGCCCTGCGTCATCATCACCGCGTCGAAGGAATCCTTCTGGCTGCGGCGGTAGAACAGGGCGGAATAGAACGCCAGCGGGTAATGCACCTTGTACCACGCGATGCGGAACGCCATCAGCACATACGCCACGGCGTGGGCTTTCGGGAAAAGATATTCGATCTTATGGCAGGAGTCGATGTACCAGTCCGGCACATGGTGGTCGCGCATGGCCTGCTCCTGCTCGTCCGTGAGCTGCTTGTTCTTCTTGCGGACGTTCTCCATGGACTTGAACGCGGTGTTCGCGTCGATGCCCATGCTCATGAGATACAGCATGATATCGTCGCGGCAGCCGATGGTCTCCGAGACCGAGGCCGTGCCGGATTTGATGAGATCCTGCGCGTTGCCGAGCCACACGCCCGTGCCGTGGGAGTAGCCGGACAGACGCACCAGCATATCGAATTTGTCCGGCTGCGTATCGACGAGCATCTGGCGCGTGAAGCCCGTGCCGAACTCCGGGATACCGAGCGAGCCGGTCTGCCCGATGATGGGGTCGTCGTCCGGCACGCCGAGTGCCTTGGGCGATTTGAACAGGCTCATGGTCGGCGCATCGTCGAGCCGGATGGTCTTTGCGTCCGTGCCGGTGAGCTTTTCGAGCATATTGATCATGGTGGGGTTATCGTGACCGAGCTCGTCGAGCTTGAGGAGATAATCCTCCATGAAGTGGTATTCGAGATGGGTCGTAATGATGCCGGAATCCGCGTCGTCCGCGGGGTGCTGCACGGGGCAGAAATCCGTCACATCCATGTCCTGCGGCACGATGACGAGCCCGCCGGGGTGCTGACCCGTGGTACGCTTGACACCCACGAGCCCCTGCGCGAGGCGATTCATCTCCGCCGTGTTGAAGTTATAGCCCTTTTCCTCGGCGTATTTCTTCACATAGCCGAAGGCGGTCTTGTCCGCGATCGTGCCGACCGTGCCCGCCTTGAAAACGTGCTTATCACCGAACAGGGTCTTGGTGTATTCGTGCGCCTTCGCCTGATACTCGCCGGAGAAGTTGAGGTCGATATCGGGGACCTTGTCGCCCTTGATACCGAGGAAGGTGGCGAAGGGGATGTCGAAGCCCTCTTTTTTCATCTCGATGCCGCAGTGCGGGCAGTTTTTATCCGGCATATCCGCGCCGCAGCCGTAGCCCTTGCCGGACTCAAAATCCGTATAGTAGCACTGCGGGCAGAGATAGTGCGCGGGCAGGGAGTTGACCTCCGTGATGCCCGAGAGATACGCGACGAGCGAGGAGCCGACGCTGCCTCGGCTGCCGACGAGATAGCCGTGGGCGTTGGAGTCCGCGACCAGCATCTGCGCCGACATATAGATAACGTCGAAGTGGCGGGAGAGGATGGTGTTCATCTCCAGCTCCACGCGGTCGAGGATGATCTGTTCGGGATGCTCGCCGTACAGCTCATGCAGGCGGGTGTAAACGAGCTCCTTCAGCCGCCCGTCGGAATTCTCGATCTTCGGCGGGTAGAGGTGCAGCTCCGGCAGCAGATCGACCTGTCCCTCCACCATGTCCGCGATGGCGCGGGTGTTCGTGACGACGACTTCGTATGCCTTTTCCTCGCCGAGATAGGCGAACTCCTCCAGCATATCGTCCGTGGTGCGGAGATACAGCGGCATATCCTGATCGGCATCGGAAAAGCCCTTGGTGTTGAGCAGAATGTGGCGGTAGATCTCGTCCTCGGGGTCGAGGAAATGCACGTCGCCGGTGGCGCAGACGGGGATATTCAGCGCCTCGCCGAGCGCAATAATGCGGCGGTTGAAGTTCCGCAGCTCCTCCTCCGTTTCGACCGCACCGTTATTCAGCATGAACATATTGTTCGCCAGCGGCATGATCTCGAGGTAGTCGTAGAACGACGCGATGCGCCGCAGCTCCGCCTCGCTGCGCTTGCGCGCCACCGCCTGAAACAGCTCGCCCGCCTCGCACGCCGCGCCGACGATCAGCCCCTCCCGATGCTGCATCAGCAGGCTTTTCGGGATGATCGGGCTTTTGCGGAAATGCTCCAGATGGCTCTTGGAAATGAGCTCATACAGGTTTTTCAGTCCCACGCGGTTTTTGACCAGAATGGAGATATGCCGCGTGCGGGGCGGCTTGCCTTTTTTGCGTTTTTCAAAGCAAAACGCCGCCGCCTCGGACAGCGTATGCACGCCCTGCTCGCCCAGCTTTCCGATGAAGCGCTCCAGCAGGCGGGCGCAGACCGTGGCATCGTCCACGGCGCGGTGGTGGTTGAAGGGCGGCAGTCCGAGGTGATCGGCCACGATGTCGAGCTTATATTTTTTCAGCTCCGGCAGCAGCGCCTGTGCCAGTGCCAGCGTGTCACAGTAGAGCGGCTCGAATTTGCGTCCCATGCGCTTGGCGGCGGCGGTGATGAAGCCGATGTCGAAGTCGGCGTTGTGGGCGCAGAGCGGTCTGTCCCCGACAAAATCGAGGAACTTCCCCACAACCTCCGCCTCGTCCGGCGCGTCGAACACGTCCCGCTCGGTGATGCCCGTCAGCCGCTGGATATCCGGCGGGATGGGGCGGCGGGGATTGACAAAGGACTGGAAGTGGTCGACCATGCGGTCGCCCTTCCAGATCACCGCGCCGATCTCGGTGATGCGATCGTCCTGATCGGACAGACCGGTGGTCTCGATGTCGAACACGCAGAACTCACCGTCGAGAGGCCAGTCTCCCGCGCCGCGCACGGCGGCGTATTCGTCCACATCGTTGATGAAGTAGCCCTCAAGGCCGAAGATGACCTTGACGCCCTCCTTTTTCGCGGCGGATGCCGCATCCGGAAAGGCCTGCGCTACGCCGTGATCAGTGATGGCAACGGCATCCCAGCCCCAGGCTTTCGCGCGTTTGACCATCGCCTTGGGGTCGGTGAGCGCGTCCATGGAGGAAAAGCGGGTATGCGCGTGCAGCTCCACGCGTTTGACCTCGGCTTTGTCCCTGCGTCCGGCGGGTGCCTCCGCCGTCTGGATGTGGCGCGGCTCGAGCTCCAGCTCTTTGTCGTAGCTGTTGAATTTCATTGCGCCGGAGACCGTGACATACATCCCCGTCTTGATGCTCTCGATCACGGACTGGTCGTCGTCGCGGGAGAAAAACTTGCTCACGCGCACCGAGCCGCTGCCGTCCGTCATGTCGAACTGCAAGACCTGTGCGCCGAGGCGCTGGATCTCACGGCTGTCCACGGCAAAGATCTGCCCCGTCACGTTCACGCGGTTATGCTCGGCGGAGAGATCGGCGATCGGCGTGACCGCGCCCTTGATGCGCTTGCCGAATAGCACCTTGCCGCCGCTCTTTTTCTCGCCCTCGTCCGCCGCCTCCGCGACGACGCGCGGATAGTCCGCCGCGATATGCACCGCCGCCAGTCCGAAGTCCGCCGCGATGCAGCCCTCGAGCGCAGCGATATCCGCCGGCGCGGGCATGACGGAGAAGAAGGCCTCTACCGTGAGCGCCATGGTCTCGCGTTTGAGCGTCGCCGACGTGACATAGGCTTTATCGAGTCCGCCCGCCGAGGCCGTCAGCGCCTCGCAGCAGGGGAACATATCCAGAAACTCTGTTTTATCCAAATCTATGTAATCCCTTTAATTGTTTTCAATCAATTCCATGAGCGCGTCGAGAAGCTCCGCTTCGGGGATCTTGGTGCGGACGACCTCGCCCTTGATAAATAGGCTGCCGAAGCCGTTGCCGCCCGCCATGCCAAAGTCCGCCTCCCGCGCCTCGCCGGGGCCGTTGACCTCGCAGCCCATGACCGCCACGGTGATGTCGCGGTCGATGGATGCAAGCCGCTGTTCCGCCCGCTGTGCCAGTCCGATGAGGTCGATGCGCGTGCGTCCGCAGGTCGGGCAGGAGACCATTTTCACGCCGCCCTTCCGCAGTCCGCAGGCTTTCAGAATGGCGATACCGGCGCGTACCTCCTCCAAGGGGTCCGCCGTAAGGGACACGCGGATGGTGTCGCCTATGCCCTCGTTCAAGAGCGTCCCGATGCCGACGGAGGATGCCACGAGACCCGTATAGCTTGTCCCCGCCTCGGTCACGCCGAGGTGCAGCGGGCAGTCAAAACGCTCGGACGCGAGCCGATAAGCCCTGACGCACTTCGTGACCTCCGAAGCCTTGACGGACAGGGCGATATCGTCAAAGCCGAACTCATGCAGCGCCTCGATCTCCCGCGCCGCGGATTCGACCAGCGCCTCCGCCGTCGCCCCACCGTATTTCGCCAGCATGGCTTTTTCCACCGAGCCGGTGTTGACCCCGATGCGGATGGGGATATGCTTTGCCTCGCAGGCACGCGCCACCTCACGCACGCGGTCTTTTGATCCGATGTTGCCCGGGTTTATCCGCACGGCGCTGATGCCCGCGTCGCACGCCATGAGCGCCAGCCTGTGGTCAAAGTGGATGTCCGCCACCACGGGCATGGGCGCATTTTTCATAATTTCCGGCAGTGCCTTCGCCGCCTCCTCGTGCGGGACGGCGACGCGGATGATGTCGCAGCCCGCGGCTTTCAGCGCTTCCATCTGCGAAAGCGTCGCGGCTGCATCCTGTGTCTTGGTGTTGCACATCGACTGCACCGCCACGGGCGCACCCCCGCCGACGGGGATATTCCCGACCATGATTTGCTTTGTGTTTTCTCTCGTCATATCTCTCACCCCGTTACGATCCGGACGATATCGTTAAACATCACATACACCATCAGCGCGATCAGCAACAGAAGCCCCGCCGTGTTCACCGCGCCCTCATACTTCGGGTCGAGCCGCTTGCGGCTGACCGCCTCGTACACGCAGGTCACGAGGAGGAAAAACACCCGCCCGCCGTCGAGCGCGGGCAGCGGCAGCAGATTCATGACCGCGAGGTTGATGGCGATAAAGGCCGCGAGATACGCGATATTCAGCATCGCGTCATACGCGGTCTCGGAGCTCGTGCCCGTCTCCGCGATCACGTCCACAATGCCGACCACGCCCGTCATCTGCTTCATGCCGATCCGACCCGTGACGAGATCACGCAGCCCCATCCAGACCATGCGGACAAAGTTTATCGCGCTGTAGCAGCTGTATTTGAGCTTTGCGCCGAGCCCCTCCTCGTGCACGCCGAAGTAGAGCCCGTATTTCATCACGGTCTCGCCTGTCTCCTCGTCCGTGTACTCCCGCAGGGGCATATAAAAATGCGTAAGCTCCACCTTTTTCCCGCCGCGTTTGACGGTGATGTCCATGTAGTCATCCTCGTTCACGGACAGATAACTCGACACATCGGCGGAAAAATACACGCGGTAGCCGTTGATCTTCCAGAAAACATCGCCCTCCTGCAGGGCGTTTTCGCCCTCGTAGGGGCAGCCGTCCATGAAGTCCGTGATCTCCGGCGTTGTGAAGCTGTCGAGCTGCGAGAAGCAGAACAAAATCAGCAGAAAGCCCAGCAGGAAGTTCATAAACGCACCCGCCACGAGGATAATCGCCCGCTTGAGCGGCGCGGCGTTCGTAAAGGCGTGGGGGTCGTCGCTCGCGGCATCCTCCCCCTCCATGGCGCAGAAGCCGCCAATGGGGAGACAGCGCAGCGAAATTTTCGTCCCGCTTTTGCTCTCCTTCTGCCACAGCGCCGGCCCCATGCCCATGGAAAACTCCAGCACCGTCACGCCGCAGGCACGCGCCGCCAGAAAATGGCCCAGCTCGTGCACGCCGATCAGAACGCCGAAAATGACAATGGCTATGAGGATATACAGCACTGTGCTCATGTGATCACCTTGAATATGCGAAATTACAGCGACAAAACAAGCTCCCGCGCCGCTTTGTCCGCTTCCAGTATGTCCGCCAGCGACGGCTTTTCTACATAGTCTATGCGCTGCACCGCCGCTTCAACACGGTCATAGATATCATTATACCCGATCTTGTGTCCCAAAAACAGGCCTACGGCAGCCTCGTTCGCCGCGGACATGATGGCGGGCGCATTGCCGCCCTGGCGGGCGCAGGCGATGGCGAGACCGAGGCAGGGCGTTTTTTCAAAGTCGGGCGTTTCAAAGGTAAAATCCTTCATCCGTGTCCAGTCGAGCTTTTCATACGGTGACGATGCCCGGTCCGGCCAGCTCATGGCGTACTGGATGGGCAGCCCCATATCCGGCACCGCGAGCTGCGCCAACACCGTCCCGTCCACAAGCTCCACCATGGAGTGGATGACGCTCTGCGGGTGGACGACGACCTGAATATCGTCCGGCGACACCGCGAACAGGTGCATCGCCTCGATAAATTCCAGACCCTTGTTCATCATCGTGGCGCTGTCCACGGAAATTTTCGCGCCCATCGACCAGTTGGGATGCTTCACCGCCTGTTCGGGCGTGACATCCTTCGTCTCGGCGCGGCTCAAGCCGCGGAAGGGGCCGCCGGAGCCGGTGAGCAGGATGCGGGCAAGCTGCTCCCGCCGCCCCTCGAGGCACTGATAAATGGCGGAATGCTCGCTGTCCACGGGCACGATCTCCGCGCCCTCGTCCGCCGCCGCTTTCATCACGATATCGCCCGCACAGACAAGGGTCTCCTTGTTGGCAAGGCAAATCCGGCGTTTGCGCTTGATGGCATCCAGCGTCGGGATGAGCCCCACAGAGCCGGACACCGCCGTGACCACGGCTTCGCAGTCCGCCGTCGCCGCCTCGCGCAGCGACTCCATGCCGGAGCCGACACGGATCGCCGTATCCGCGAGCGCGGTTTTGAGCTTTGCCGCCGCCTGTTCGTCGAACACGGAGACGAAATCCGGCTTGAATTTTCGCGCCTGCTGCTCCAAAAGCTGAATGTCCCGATGCGCGCTCAGCGCCTTGACACGGATGCCGAGCCGCTCCGCCGCCGCCAGAGACTGACGACCGATCGAGCCGGTGGATCCGAGAACAGAGATCGTTTTAACCATACCTTATGCCTTTCCCACGTCGCCGTAGCGCCGCTCACGATCGTTGAATGCGTCGATCGCCGCGTCGAGATCGCTCTCGCCGAAATCCGGCCAGAGCGTGTCCGTGAAATAAAACTCCGTGTAGGCAAGCTGCCACAGAAGATAGTTCGAGATGCGCTTCTCCCCGCCGGGACGGATGAGCAGGTCGGGGTCGGGCACGTCCGCGGAATAGAGGTAGGACGAGAATTTGTCCTCGGTAAGCTCCGGGCAGCCCTCCGCCGCCCACTGCTTCGCCGCGCGGACGATCTCATCGCGCCCGCCGTAGTTGAGGCAGATATTGCCCTGCCCCTCGGTATAGACGGAGGAGCGCTCCTGCACATCCTCGCAGAGCTTTCGCAGCGCGGGTGTCAGCGGCGAGAGGTCGCCGAAGAAGCATATCCGTCTGTGATCCCGCTCGAGGTTTTCCAGCTCCTCCAGCAGATGCTTTTCCAGCAGCTTCATGATGGCGGCGACCTCGGCGGCGGGTCTGCGCCAGTTTTCCGTGGAGAAGGCATAGACCGTGAGATACTCCACGCCGATGGCTTTGCAGTAGTTGGCGATGCGGCAAAAGGCGTTCACGCCCTCGACGTGACCCGCCGTGCGCGGCAGACCGCGTTTTTTCGCCCAGCGGCCGTTTCCGTCCATGATAATGGCGATATGGCGGGGGAGCTTTGAAGGCTCTCCCGCCGTTTTTGCATGAAGTTCCATATTGTCAGCAGATTTCCATGAGTTCTTTTTCTTTGGCCTCGGTCAGCTTATCGACCTGCTTGATGGCATCGTCGGTCAGCTTTTGCAGCTCCTTTTCGAGGTCCTTCTGGTCGTCCTCGGTGATCTCCGAGGCCTTGAGCTGCTTTTTGATCCAGTCGTTGGCGTCGCGGCGGATGTTGCGGCAGGCGACCTTGGCCTCCTCGCCGTACTTGCGCACCTGCTTCACGAGCTCCTTACGGCGCTCCTCGGTCAGCTGCGTGAACACAAGGCGGATGCAGCGGCCGTCGTTC
>JAZUEL010000037.1:0-37804 GCA_045640125.1 Oscillospiraceae bacterium | reverse complement strand
CGTCCTCTGCGCCGCGTGGTTCGCCGTGATGGAGACCGCCTTTGCCTCCGTCTCGCGCGCCAAGCTCCGCGCCCGCGCGGACAAGGGCGACAGCCGCGCCAAGCGTGCGCTGTGGGTGCTCGATCGCTTTGACCGCGCCGTCACGACCATCCTCATCGGCACCAACATCGTCCACCTCGCCGCCTCGGCCCTGGTGACGCTGCTGGTCACGAAGCTGTGGGGCTTGCCGTATGTCGCGTGGGGCACCGCCGTGACCACCATCGTGGTCTTTTTCGCCGGCGAGATGCTGCCCAAGAGCATAGCCAAGCTGCACAGCGAACGCTTCTGCCTGCAAACCGCGGGGGCGCTCGGCTTTTTAATGCGCGTTTTCGCGCCCTTATCCGCCGCGCTGACCGCCGTGGGGCAGCTCGCCTCCCGCCTGTCCAAGGGCGACCCTGAGATTTCCGTGACCGAGGACGAGCTCTATGAGCTCATCGAGGACATGACCGACGCGGGCGACCTCGACGAGGAGCAGGGCGATCTGGTGCAGTCGGCTCTGGAATTTGCCGACGTGACGGCGGAAAACGTCCTCACGGCGCGGGTCGATCTCGCCGCCGTGGATATTGCGTGGGAGCCTTCGCGCATCGCGGAGTATATCCGCTCGCAGCGGCACAGCCGTCTGCCCGTCTACGACGGCAGCATCGACAACATCGTCGGCGTTTTGCAAATTCGCAAGTTCATCAAGGCGTGGCTGCGGGACGGGGACAAGCTCGCCCTGCGCGAGCTGATGGACGAGGTCGCCTTTGTGCCCGCGGGGACGAAGGTGGACGATCTGCTGCCCGAGATGAGCCGCCGGCGGCTCAATATGGCGGTCGTCACCGATGCTTACGGCGGTACCGCCGGCATCGTCACCGTCGAGGATATTTTAGAGGAGCTCGTGGGCGAAATCTGGGACGAGGAGGACGAGGTCGTCGAATACTGCGTCCCGCTCGGCGGCGGACGCTATGAGCTCGATGCCGACCTCAACGTGGGCGAGGCCTTTGACCTGCTCGACTTCGAGGACCCCGAGGACGACGAGAGCATCGTCCATCTCACGCTCGCGGAATGGACGCTCGCGCAGTTCGAGTTCATGCCGCGGCAGCGGGATAAATTCGATTACCACGGCCTGCACTTCACCGTTTCCAGCGTGGCGCGGCACCGCGTCCGCAAGCTCACCGTGAAGAACACGGCGAAAGGAGGCGGCGAGGCATGACCCTTTACTACATCGCGCTGATCGCCTGCATCGGGATGTCCGCATTCTTCTCCGCGTCGGAGATGGCGATCTCCTCCGCGAGCCGTCTGCGGCTCGAAAATCTTTCCGAGGACGGCGACAAAAAGGCGGCGCGGGCGCTCGCGCTCATCACGCGCTATGAAAACGCCCTCTCCACCATCCTCATCGGCAACAACCTCGTGAACATCGCCGCCTCCACGCTCTCGAGCGTCATCGCGCTGCTGCTCGCGGCGAAGCTCGGCGCGGCAGAGGGGCTTTGCACCACCGTCGCCACCGTCTGCGTGACCCTCGCCATCATCCTCTTCGGCGAGACCATGCCGAAGATCGTGGCGAAGAAAAACGCCAACCGCTACACCATCGCCTTTGCGGGTATCCTGCGCGTTCTGAGCGTGGTGTTCTTCCCCGTGGTCTTCTGCGTGGTGAAGCTCGTGGGGCTCATCACGGCGGGCATGAAGCCCGAGGCGGACGACCCCGATGCTGCCGTGGAGGAGCTGCAGTCCATCATCGAGACCGCCGAGGACGAGGCCGTGCTCGACGAGGAGCGCAGCGAGCTTCTGCTCTCGGCGCTGGACTTCGCGGATGTGTCCGTGAGCGAGGTCATGACCGCGCGGGTAGATATGCTCGCGCTCGACATCGACGACCCGCTGGAGGAGCTTCTGGAGCAGGCGGCGCAGGCACCGTATTCGCGGCTGCCCGTCTATCAGGACGACACCGACAACATCCTCGGCGTGCTGCATCTGAACGCGCTCTACCGCGCGATGCTCGACGGCGAAACGCCGGACATCCGCGCGCTTCTCTCCGAGCCCTGCTTCGTCTATAAAACCGTGAAGCTGCCGAAGCTCCTGGCGCAGCTCCGCGCCCGCAAGACGCATCTCGCCATCGTCACCGACGAATACGGCGGCACGGCGGGCGTTGTGAGCATGGAGGACATCCTCGAAACGCTCGTGGGCGAGATCTGGGACGAGACGGACAAGGTCGAGCCCGAGGTCACCGAGGCGGCGGACGGCACACTCTACCTCGACGGCGATATGGCGCTGGGCGACCTCTGGGAGCTTCTGGAGCTGGACGAGGACGAGCCCGACTTCGACAGCGAGACCGTCGGCGGCTGGTGCATGGAGATGCTGGACGGCTTCGCCCAAAACGGCGATCGCTTCGATTTTGCGGGCTTCGCCGTGACCGTCCTCGAAACGGACGACAAGCGCGTCGAGCGCGTGAAAATTGAAAAAACGCTCGAAGAATAAACTCCGACCGATCGAAAACGCAGCCTTGACAAAGCGGAAGCACCTGCATATAATAAAAGAGAGCTGCCGATAAGCGGCTGGCTCAGGTTTGGTAACTAAAAATTATAGAAACCGTCACTTGCCAGAGTGGCGGTTTCTGCTTTTCACACGAATCGTGACCGTCCAGAAAAGGACATGAAACGTCAATGTAATCGGCATAACATCACCTCCTTTCGGAGGTTTTGCCAACCGCCTATCCGTTATGGCAACTCTCTCCCCCCTTGCGGGGGATTCCATCATAAAGGATTTGGCGTGTTATGTCAAGAAAACGCAAGCGAAAGAATTGCATATCAAAAATAAAAAAGGCTCGGAACTCACAGTTCCGAGCCTTTTTTATTCAGCAAAAATCAGATCGCACGCTCGACCTTGCCGCTGCGCAGGCAGCGGGTGCAAACATAAACGTGCTTGGGCTGGCCGTCCACTATCGCCTTGACGCGCTTGACATTGGGCTTCCAAGTGCGATTAGAGCGCCGGTGAGAGTGGCTGACCTTGATGCCGAACGTCACGCCTTTGCCGCAAACCTCACATTTTGCCATCGAAATCAGCTCCTTCCTGCCGCCCTGACACGGACAGCTAGGTTATGATACCAGAACGAAAGACAAATTGCAAGACTTATTTTCATCAATCGGCAAAAAAATTTCCGCAAAGCCGCTTCTCATGCAACAAATCTATTGCGAAATGGCGGCAAGGCGTATAGAATATACTGAGATTATTATAATGTTGGGGGGATATGCCCATGTCCGGAAATTACAGTGTGAAGCTGAAAGATGTCGTGGCGGAATACAACGACCTGCGCGTTATCTACGCCGCCGACGATTACAGTACCCGACGCATTGAGACCGCCGACCTCAACCGTCCCGGTCTGCAGCTCATGGGCTTTTTCGATTACTTCGACCCGTCCCGCATCCAGATCCTCGGCAAGGCGGAAATGACGCTGCTCGAAGGCAAAACGTCGCAGTCGCGCCTTTCGAGCCTGTCGGAGCTGATGAGCCGCGGCTGCCCCGCCGTCATCGTGGCGCACGATCAGCCGGTCATCCCCGAGATGCTGGAGGCGGCGCAGCAATACAACACCACCGTGCTCGCCACGGACGTGGACACCTCGGAGTTCTACGCCCAGCTCATCGGCACGCTCCGCCATCACCTCGCCCCGCGCGAGACCGTCCACGGCGTTCTGGTGGAGGTGCACGGCGAGGGTATGCTCATCGTGGGCGATTCGGGTGTCGGCAAATCGGAGACAGCGCTCGAGCTCATCAAGCGCGGCCACCGTCTCATCGCGGACGATGCCGTGGAGATCCTGCGCACAAACCGACTGACGCTGGAGGGCCGCGCGCCGGAGCTCATCCGCAACTACATGGAGCTGCGCGGCGTGGGCGTGGTGGACATCGCCAACCTCTACGGCGTGGGCGCGGTGAAGCCCTCGGCACGCATCGACCTCATCGTGTCGCTCGAGCTGTGGGACGAGACAAAGGTCTATGACCGCTTCGGGCTGGAGGAAAACAGCCGCGAGATCTTGGGGGTCTCCGTCCCTTATGTGGCCATTCCCGTCCGCCCCGGGCGAAACCTCGCCGTCATCCTCGAGGTCACCGCCATGAACAACCGCCAGAAAAATTCCGGCTACAACGCCGCCGAGACGCTGGCGCGTCAGGTGGATGCGTCCGTGGATGCCGCACTTCTCAATTCGGAGGAATGATCTATGTTTGATTTCCTGCTCACCGACCTGAAACACGCGCTGCCCGCGCTGACCGTCCGCACGGGCGAGCCCATGGCGGAGCACTGCTCCTTCCGCATCGGCGGTCCCGCCGCCGCGCTTGCGCTGCCCGCCTCCGCCGACGAGCTGACCGCGCTGTGTCAGTTCCTGCATCAAAAGGGCGTGGAGCCCTTTATCATGGGCAACGGCACCAACCTCCTCGTCACGGACGGGCGCTTTGACCGCTTTGTCATACAATGCTGCGACGGCGTGGGTACTGTCGGCGTGGAGGGCGACACCGTCACCGCCGACTGCGGCGCGACACTGGCGCACGTCGCCTCCGTCGCGCTTGAACACGATTTGACGGGTCTGGAATTCGCCCACGGCATCCCCGGGAGCATCGGCGGTGCCGTCAGCATGAACGCGGGCGCTTACGGGGGCGAGATGAAGGATGGCGTCGCCCGCACCGAGTATCTGGACGCGGACGGAAAGCTCTGCACCGTCGAGGGCGGGGCACACGATTTTGCCTACCGCCACAGCGTTTTTTCCGACCGCGACTGTCTCGTACTGCGCACGAGCATGAAGCTCCGCTCCGGCACGCATGAGGACATCGCCGCCAAAATGCGCGAGCTCGGCGCGAAGCGCCGCGCCTCCCAGCCGCTCGATATGCCCTCCGCAGGCAGCACCTTCAAGCGTCCCGTGGGCGGCTACGCCGCCGCGCTCATCGACGAGGCGGGGCTCAAGGGCTTCCGCATCGGCGGGGCGCAGGTCTCCGAGAAGCACGCGGGCTTCGTGGTGAACGCGGGCGGCGCAAGCTTCGACGATGTGCTGCGGCTGATGGAGCACATCCAAAAGACCGTATACGCGCGCTCCGGCATCGAACTCGTGCCGGAAGTAAAGATCATACGTTAGTCGAGGTATTATATGGAATTTCTCATTGTCACCGGCTTGTCCGGATCGGGCAAGACCCGCGTGGTGGATATCTGCGAGGACATGGATTACTACTGCGTGGACAATCTGCCCACGGCGCTCGTGGGGCGTTTTGCGGAGCTTTGCCTCGCCACGGGCGGGCGCTTCGGGCGTGTCGCCATGGTCATGGACGGGCGCGCCTCCAAGGACCCGACGGAGCTGGTCGGCGTGGTGGACGAGCTGAAAGGGCTCAACTGCGGTCTGCGCGTGCTGTTCATCGAAGCGGACGACAAAACGATCACCCGCCGCTACAAGGAGAGCCGCCGCCCGCATCCGCTGGCGAAAAAGGGCGGCACACTCGCGCAGGCCATCGCGGACGACCGCGCCTTTATGGCCCCGCTGCGGGCGCTGGCGGACAACATCGTGGACACCAGCTCCATGAGCCTGTCCGAGCTGCAAAACGCACTCTACGACATCCTCGCGCCGGAGCGCCGCTATTTCAATGTCAAGGTATCCTCCTTCGGCTTCAAGTACGGCATCCCGCCGGAATCGGACTGCGTGTTCGACGTGCGCTGCCTCCCGAATCCCTTTTATCAGGCGGAACTGAAGGATCTCTGCGGGCTGGACGCACCCGTCTCCGACTATGTGTTCGGCTTCGAAAACTCGCGGGAGCTGCTCGAAAAGCTCACCGATCTCCTGCGTTTTCTCCTGCCGCGCTACGAGCAGGAGGGGCGGCATCAGCTCAACATCGCCATCGGCTGCACCGGCGGTCGGCACCGCAGCGTCGCCGTGGCGCAGGCCTTGGGTGACGCGCTGACGGCGGAGGGGCTCCCCGTGACGGTCGCCCACCGCGATATGGAAAGGGTCTCCCTGTGAGCCGCCGCATCCGTCCCCGCATCGTCGCCATCGGCGGCGGTACGGGTCTGTCCACCATGCTGCGGGGTCTCAAGAGCTGCGACGCGGACATCACCGCCATCGTCACCGTCACGGACGACGGCGGCGGCAGCGGCGTTCTGCGGCGGGAGCTGGGGATGCTGCCCCCCGGGGACGTTCGCAACTGCATCCTCGCACTCGCCAACGCCGAGCCCGTCATGGAGCAGATGATGAACTACCGCTTCAAGGAGGGCTCGCTCTCCGGTCAGAGTCTCGGCAACCTCTTTCTCGCCGCGCTGAACGACATCAGCCCCAGCTTCGACAAAGCCGTTTCCTCCATGAGCGAGGTGCTCGCCATCACGGGGCGGGTGCTGCCCGTCACGAACGACAACGTCACGCTGCTCGCCTCCTTCGACAACGGCGCGACCATCTCCGGCGAAACGAGCATCACCGACTACAAAAAATCCACCGATGCCGTCATACGCCGCATGGCGCTGCTGCCCGCGGGTGTCACACCGCTGCCGGAGGCGCTCGATGCCATCGACCGCGCCGACCTCATCGTGATGGGACCGGGCAGCCTCTACACGAGCATTCTGCCGAATCTGCTCATCCCCGAGCTGGCAAAGCACGTTGCGGAGGCGGACGCACTGAAGCTCTATGTGCTGAACATCATGACGCAGGACGGCGAGACGGAGAATTTCACCGCCTCCATGCACGTCAAGACCCTGTTCGACCAGACGGGGCTGCGCCTGTTTGAGCACATCCTCGTGAACAGCGGCGACGTGCCGCCCGATGCCATCCAGAGCTACCGCGGCGAAAACGCCGTGCCCGTCACCGTGGACGAGGAAGCACTCGACGCGCTGGGCGTGCGCCCCGTGTATGCCGCCGTCTCCCGCATGAACGGCGCTTATGTCCGCCACGACCCCGCCGCGCTGGCGCGGGCGATCATGGACTTCTATCACCAAAACGCCACCACCAGAATTTTTGAGTAAGGTTTTCGATATGTCATTTGCCGCCGAAGTCAAAAATGAATTATGCCGCGAGCCGATCGGGAAAAAGTGCTGTGCCGTGGCGGAGGCCTACGGAGCGCTGCTCTACGGCAACTGCTTCTCCCCCTCGCTCATCCGCTTCATCACCGCCTCGGACGCTTTCGCCCAGCGGCTGCCGAAGCTGTTCCGCCGCGCCTTCGGCGTGGATTTTGACCGCCTGCCGCCGGAGGGAAAGAGCGGCAAGCAGAGCCTGTCCGTTACGGACAGCGCCAAGATCGCGCGGGTCTTCGAGACCTTCGGCTGCGACGTGCGCTCCACGCCCACGCTGCACATTAATCTCCCCATCGTGGAAAACGAGTGCGACCGACAGGCTTTTTTGCGCGGTGCCTTCCTCGCGGGCGGCAGCGTGACCGACCCCGCGCTGCGCTATCATCTGGAGCTGGCGACGAGCCACCTCTCCGTCAGCCGCGAGACCCACAGCCTGCTCTGGGAAACGGGCTTCGAGCCCAAGGACGTGCGCCGCGGCGCGAACTGGCTGAACTATTTCAAGCAGTCTGCCGCCATCGAGGATTTCCTCACCACCATCGGCGCACCGCTCGCCGCCATGGAGATCATGCAGGCGAAGGTCGAGAAGGACATGACGAACACCATCAACCGCCGCACCAACTGCGACATGGCCAACGCCGACAAGATCACGGGCGCGGCGCAGGAGCAGCTTCGCGCCATCCGCGCCATCGAGGCGGGTCCCGGGCTTGATACGCTCCCGCCCGTTCTGCAGGACACCGCCCTGCTCCGCATCGCAAACCCCGATTGCTCGCTCGCCGATCTCTCCGCGCTGAGCTACCCGCCCGTGACGAAAAGCTGCATCAACCACCGCATCAAGAAGCTCATGGAATACGCCGCCGCATTGGAACAGGAATAACAGCCTACAACAATCCCTCCGCCTCGCTGACGCTCGGCACCTCCCTTTACACAAGGGAGGCTCCAGATTCTGCTTAGACTAAGGCCCCCTTGTGCAAAGGGGGCTGGATCGGCAAAGCCGAGACTGGGGGATTGTACCCCCGCCACTCGGTAGAAGCAACAATCCCTCCGCCTCGCTGACGCTCGGCACCTCCCTTTACACAAGGGAGGCTTGGGCGGGTGCTAAACCGCGTATAGGAGAAGTAACAATGTCGTTTGTTCATCTACACGTTCATAGTGAATACAGCTTACTCGACGGTGCTTGCCGTATAAATGATATGGCAAAACGCGCCAAAGAGCTCGGTCAGGACGCGCTCGCCATCACCGATCACGGGGTCATGTACGGCGCGGTCGCGTTTTACCGCGCCTGCCTCGAGGCGGACGTGAAGCCCATCATCGGCTGCGAGGTCTACGTCGCTCCGCGCTCCCGAACGGGGCGGGAATACGGCGCGGATTCCGGCTATACGCACCTCATCCTGCTGTGCAAAAACGAGATCGGGTATCACAATCTCTGCGAGCTGGTCTCCGCGGCGTTCACGGAGGGCTTCTACCTCAAGCCCCGCATCGACTGGGAGCTGCTGCATGAGCACGCGGAGGGGCTTGTGTGCCTGTCCGGCTGCCTCGCGGGCTACATCCCGCAGATGCTGGTGACCGGGCAGTACGACAAGGCGAAGCAAAAGGCGCTGGAGCTGGACGAGCTCTTCGGGCGCGGCAACTTCTACCTCGAAATTCAGAATCACGGCATCGCCGACGAGGCGGAGGCGGCGCGGGGTCTGGTGCGCATTCACCGTGAAACGGGCATCCCGCTCGCCGCCACCAACGACGCGCACTACCTCACCCGCGCCGACGCGCACACGCAGGATGTTTTAATGTGCATCCAGATGGGTAAAACCGTGGAGGAGACAAACCGCCTGCGCTTCGAGTCCGACGACTTCTATCTCAAAAGCGAGGCGGAGATGCGCGCGCTGTTCCCCGAGCTGCCGGAGGCCTTTGACAACACGGTGAAGATCGCGGAAATGTGCCGGTACGACTTCGAATTCGGTCACTATCACCTGCCGCAGTATCAGCTCCCCGAGGGCGAAACCGACAGCTTCCTCTACCTCGAACGGCTGTGCAAAGAGGGCCTGCAGCGGCGCTACCCCGCGGACTGGCAGCAGCATCTGCCGCAGCTTGACTACGAGCTGGGGACGATCAAATCCATGGGCTTCGTGGACTATTTCCTCATCGTGTGGGACTTCGTCCACTTCGCCAAATCCAAGGACATCCCCGTCGGCCCCGGGCGCGGCAGCGCGGCGGGCTCCGTCGTCAGCTACACCCTCGGCATCACGGACGTTGACCCCGTCAAATACAGCCTGTTCTTCGAACGCTTCCTCAACCCCGAGCGCGTGACCATGCCGGATATCGACATGGACTTCTGCGTGCGCCGGCGCGGCGAGGTTATAGATTATGTCAACCAAAAATACGGCTCCGACCACGTCGCGCAGATCGTGACCTTCGGGACGATGGCGGCGCGGCTCGCCATCCGCGACGTGGGGCGGGCGCTGAACGTCAGCTACGCCGAGACGGACAACGTCGCCAAGCAGGTGCCGACGGCGCTGAACATGACCATTGACGAGGCGCTGAAGCTCTCGAAGCCCCTCAAGGACATTTACGAAAGCGGCGACCCCAAAATGCGCGAGCTCATCGACACCGCCAAAGCGCTCGAGGGTATGCCGCGCCACGCCTCCACCCACGCCGCGGGCGTGGTCATCTCGGCAAAGCCGCTGACGGCTTATGTGCCGCTCGCAAAAAACGACGAATCCGTCGTGTGCCAGTTCCCCATGACGACGTTGGAGGAGCTGGGACTGCTCAAAATGGACTTCCTCGGACTGCGTAACCTCACGGTACTGGAGGACGCGGCGGAGATGGTGCGGAAGCTCGAGCCCGATTTCCGCATCGACGACATCCCCGAGGACGACCCCGAAACCTTCCAAATGCTCGCCGCGGGGCAGACCTCCGGCGTGTTCCAGCTCGAATCCACCGGCATGACGGGCGTAGCCGTCGGGCTCAAGGCCAAGAGCATCGAGGACATCACCGCCGTCATCGCGCTCTACCGCCCCGGGCCGATGGACTCCATCCCCCGCTTCCTCGACTGCGCCGTGCACCCCGAGCGCATCTCCTACAAGCATCCGCTTCTCAAGCCCATCCTCGAGGTCACCTACGGCTGCATCGTCTATCAGGAGCAGGTCATCGAAATTTTCCGCCGTCTTGCGGGCTTCTCGCTCGGGCAGGCGGATATGATCCGCCGCGCCATGTCGAAGAAGAAGCACGCCGTCATTGACGCGGAGCGTCAGGCCTTTGTCCACGGCGATCCCGCGCGGAATATCGCGGGCTGCGTGGCGAACGGCGTGAGCGCCGACATCGCTAACTCCATCTACGACGAAATAAACGACTTCGCCTCCTACGCCTTCAACAAGGCGCACGCCGTCTCCTACGCCATCGTGTGCTACCGCACGGCGTGGATGAAGTGCCACTGGCCGCGCCAGTACATGGCGGCGCTGCTCACCAGCGTGCTCGATGTGAGCACCAAGGTCGCGGAGTATATCGCGGAGTGCCGCAATCTCCATATCGCGCTGCTGCCGCCGGACGTGAACGAGTCCGACGCGGACTTCACCGTCGTGGGCGACAATATCCGCTTCGGCCTCTGCGCCGTCAAGGGCATCGGGCGCGGCTTCGTGCGGGAGCTGATGGCGGAGCGCACGCTGAACGGCCCCTTCCGCAGTCTGGACGAGTTCTGCCGCCGGATGTACGGGCGCGACCTCAACCGCCGTGCCGTGGAATCGCTCATCCGCGCCGGTGCCTTCGACTCGCTCGGCTTCAAGCGCAAGGCGCTTTTGCAGGTCTACAACCTCATCATCGACGGGGTCAGCTCCGAGGGGCGCAAAAACGTCCTCGGTCAGCTCGATCTGTTTTCCATGGAGTCCGGCGAGGAAGCCGAGTCGGAGACGGACGTGCCGCTGCCGGACGTGGAGGAGTTCACCCGCTTCGAGCTCATGGCGATGGAAAAGGAGACCACGGGGCTCTACCTCTCCGGTCACCCGATGGACGAATACCGCGACAAGGCGGCACGCATCGGCGCGGTGCCCATCGCCGCCATCCTCACGAGCTTTTCCGAGGAGCAGACCGAGCAGCGCTTCCACGACGGCCAGACCGTCACCGTCGCGGGTGTCATCTCCACCGTCCGCAACCGTCCCACCAAGACGGGCAGCCTCATGAGCTACGTCACGCTTGAGGACGACACCGGCACCATGGAGCTCATCGCCTTCCAGCGCACGCTGGACAAATTCGGCGCGTTCATCAAGGAAAACGCCGCCGTGTTCGGCACGGGGCGCATCTCCGTGCGCGACGAAAAGGAGCCGCAGCTCATGCTGGACACCCTGCATCCGATGGACGATCTGGATGTGATTTTGCCGAAGCCGGCACCGTCGAAGCTCTGGGTGAAGCTGCCGAGCCGCGAGCACCCCGCGATGGAGCGCATCGAGCTGATTTTGACGATGTTCCCCGGCGAGCAGCCGATGGTGCTGTATTTTGAGGACACCAAAAAGCGCCTCGGGACGCACTGCGTCATCCATGAGGCGCTGGTCGAGGAGCTGCAAGCCATCCTCGGCGACGAAAACGTCGTGGTGAAATGAGGGATAGAAGCATGCACAAAAACCGCCCCACCGCGGAAGAACTCTGCCGACGCTTTGATATGCAGCCGCACCCCGAAAACGGCGCGTTTTCCGAGCGCCACTACGAACACTTAGGCAAAGGTCGCCCCGCCTCCGGCAGCATTTATTATTACGTCGCGCCCGAGGAGCGCACGGACTTCCACCGCATCGACTGCGACGAATACTGGTGCTATAACGGCGGCTCGCCGCTGGATATTTGGGTCATCGCGCCGGACGGAAGCGTGAGCGTGCGGCATCTTGGCATTGCCGAGGGCTGCGAGCCCTTTGTGTATCTGCCCAAAGGCGTGATCTTCGCCTCCCGCCACGGCGAGGCGGTCACGGAGGGGACGTTTCTGACCTGCATCACCGTCCCGCGCTTTCAGTACGAGGGCTTCGAGCTGTTTGACAAGGAACGCATCCTCGCCGCCTACCCGCAGGTCGGGGTGTTTTTTGAGGACTGAAATCACCGCCGAAAGAGAGGAGCTCGCTTATGAATATGAAGATTCTGAAAATACTGATACCGTGGCTTCTGATTTGCCTTCTGTTTGTGTTCGTCCTTGCGTGCGTCTGGTCAGTGCGGGGAAGCCTGTGCCTCTTGTATAACGGCTTTGCCGTGGACGGCGAGCAGAACATCTATATCGGGAAAAGCAAACGGATCGAGGTCTTTGATCTGGCGGGAAACAGCCTCCGCAGCATCGACGCACACACAGACCGCGGCTATGATTTCTGTATTCAGGACGGCGACACGATCTATTTGAACGCGACGGGTCGTCTGTTCGTGCTGGATACGGAGGGAAATGTCCTGCAGGAACCGGTTGAGTACGAGTCTCTGGAGTATTCGGAAAGACCCCGGTTTACACCGCGGAAATGCACGACCCCGGACGGAAAGACCTACCTTCTACGCAACCATTTTCTCCGCCCGACGGTCTATCTGAAAACACCGGACGGGCGCGTGCCGCTCTATCAGATGCCGCTGACCGACTATATTCTTCGGCTGGGTCTGATTTTTATTTGGTGCGGCACATGGATTGTCGTCCTCCTATGTTTGTGGCTGGATCGCCGATCCGGCATAGAACGGCACGACCTGCTGACGGAACTGGGTTTTAACAGAAAATAACGACCCTCCGGCGCTGCGCGCCACCTCCCCCAAGGGAGGCATTGGACAACGCATAAACCAAGCCCTGCGGCACAGATTTTTGCCGTTAGACGATCCCGAAGACGCGCAGGCAGTACCGTGTGTACGGCAAGCGGCTTCGGGGAAGTATGACGGCAAAAGGCAAGCCGCTATAAAGGAGACACTACCATAGAAGACACTGTTATTAAAAAAGAACGCGCGGCGCTGGCCGGTCTTGCCGCCGCGAGCATGGACGCGAGTGAGCGCAGCGACGACGTGAGCATGGACGAGCTGTGGGCGCTGACGGAGACCGCCGGTGCCGAGCCCGTCTGCACCCTTTTGCAGACCCGCCAGAGCCCCGACCCGCACAGCTTCCTCGGTCTCGGCAAGGTCGCGGAGCTGAAGGAGCTCATTGAAAACGCCGAATGCGACCTCGCCATCTTCGACAACGACCTCTCCCCCTCGCAGGCGCGGGTACTGGAAAAGGAGCTGGGCGTGCGCGTGCTCGACCGCACGGGGCTCATCCTCGACATCTTCGCCCAGCGGGCGCGAAGCCGCGAGGGCAAGCTGCAGGTGGAGCTCGCGCAGTACCGCTATCTGCTGCCGCGGCTGACGGGTATGTGGACGCACCTGAAGCGTCAGGCGGGCACCTCTGCCCCCATCGGCACACGCGGTCCGGGCGAGACGCAGCTCGAGACCGACCGCCGCCACATCCGCCGCCGCATTCAGAAGCTGACGGAGGAGCTGGAGACCGTGCGCCGCGTCCGCGCCACGCAGCGCAAAAAGCGCGAGAAAAACGCCATGCCCGTGGTCGCCCTCGTGGGCTACACCAACGCAGGCAAATCGACGCTTTTGAACACCCTCACCGGCGACAGCATCCAGACCGGCGACCGCCTCTTTGACACGCTCGACACCACCACGCGCCGCCTCGACCTCGAGGAGGCGGGCGAGTGCCTGCTCTCGGACACCGTCGGCTTCATCCGCAAGCTGCCGCATGAGCTGGTCGATGCCTTCAAGGCGACGCTGGAGGAGCTTTGCTACGCCGATCTTCTGCTGCACGTCATCGACATCTCCAACCCCGACTACCCCGAGCAGATGCGCGTGGTGGACGAGCTCATACACCACCTCGGCGCGGGCGAAACGCCCTGCATCCGCGTCTACAACAAGTGCGACAAATTCTTCGGGCGGCTGCCCAACCGCGAGGACGAGATCTGCATTTCCGCCGCCACGGGCGAGGGTGCCGCCGCCCTGCGCCACGCCATCGGGCAGAAGCTCGGCGCGCAGCTTTCGCGCGTGCATCTGCGTATCCCCTACGACAAGACCGCGCTCGCGGAGAAGCTCCGCCGCGAGGCGAATGTGCTCGACTTCCAATACGTCGATGACTGCATCGACATTCTCGCCGTGCTGCGCCCCGATATGCGCGCGCAGTATGCGGAATACGAGGTGCCGCTCCATGGCTGAACGCTTCCGGCTCCAGGGCTCCGGCGAGGGCTTTTACGAGGAAAAGCGCTCGCGCTTTATTGCGAACATCCACCCCGTCCATACGGAGGAGGAGGCGCGTGCGCGCATCACGGCGCAGCGCAAACAATACCCCGACGCACGGCATCACGTCTGGGCGTGGGTGCTGCCGGACGGCGCGTGCCGCTGGTCGGATGACGGCGAGCCCGGGGGCACGGCGGGTGCTCCGACGGCGGACATCCTCAAAAACGCCGCCGTGTACGGCGCGGTCGTCATCACGACACGCTACTTCGGCGGCACGCTGCTCGGCTCGGGCGGCTTAGTCCGCGCCTACTCCAAGGCGGCGCAGGATGCGCTGGCGAATGCGGGCGTAGAGCCCGACCCCGAAATGAGCGAGCTGCGCGTCCGTGTGCGCTGGGAGGATCTCGACCGCGTACACCGGCTTTCGCGCGAGTATGGCGCTCTGTGCGAGGCAGACTATGCCTCCGACCCCGAAAACGCGCTGCTGACGCTCACAATGGAGGCGGCGCAGCGGGAGGCGTTCTGCGCCCGCTTCACCGACGTGACCGGCGGGCGGGGCGTAATCATCGAAGGAGAATAAGCCTTTGAAAAAGCTTTTGATAATTGTTCTCTGCATGGCCTTGCTGTGCGGTTTTTCATCCTGTGCACGGAACAGGGCTGCCGCACCGCCGGACACCGGCTTTGAAATTCTCGCCACGCCCCCCGCGGACGAGGCGGACATCGTCGTGAAGACCGACTTCTCCGCGCTGGCGACCGTCAACGAAAACGGCGAAAGCGTTTTTGCGCTGTCCGTCGGGGACTTCATCGAATGTTATAACGGCGTGTACCGGCAATACCATGGGAAGGACTATTTGAAAGACCTGTCCACAGAGGGATGGCAGCACTGGTCGGAGCTTTCGCCGCGCTTCGGCTATGAGGCAACGCGCTTCGAGTTCTCCGCTGACCGAAGCGTCTGGCCCATGCCGACGATATCCGTCTACGCGCCGGAGGACGATGAAATCTACGAAATTCGCATGACCTTTGACGATCACGGCTATCAGGACGATTTACACGCGCTCTTTTCCGAGCTTTGCGGGTGTTTGCTGAAAATGACCTGTCCGGCGCTGTCGGATGCGGAAATCGACGAAGCGTTCCGCGAGCTGTATGCCCTGTCCGACGAGAACTTCTTCGGCGACCACCACGAATACGGCGACCCGGAGCGCCCGCCGCTCACGAAGCTTCTTTCCTTTGGCAGCGTCGGCTTCTATTGCTTCTACGGCGCGGGAAATATCGAGATCTGCCTGATTCCGCTCACTGCGCCCGCTATGGTAACGCTGCAAGCCGAGGGCGTGGAGATACAAAGTATGCGTCCGTCGGAGGCTGTCGGGGTCTATAACAGCATCGGCGACACCTTCCTGCATCTGGTACCGTCCGCGCAGTTTGAGGAGGTCATACAAAGCTATTTTGATATCTCCTCGGAGCAGATACGGGCTCTTTCCGATTTCAGCACGGAGTTGGACGGCTACTATATGTGCGGCTTCTTTACCGGCTATTATTCGCATATGCCCCGTATGCCCGAGCCCGAGGTCACCGATTACCGCTACAATGAGGACGGGACACTCACGCTCACAGTCGATGCCGTATTTCCGTGGTACGGGACGGACTGCGCCTTTACGCATGAGGCGACCGTGCGCGACACAGACACGGGCTTTGCGTATGTGTCCAACCGCGTTTTTGAAGCCGAGGACAATATTTTTCCGGAGGAAACACTTTTCGTCGAGCGCATCCGGCAGCTCAATCACCTGGCGCAGGCGGCAAAGTAAGCCATGAACAACACGAAAATACACGCATACACGGAGAAGCTAAGGACAAAGCCGGCCGATATCATCACCCTTTGCCGGATGCTTCTTTCGGTTGTATTGCTTTTTCTGCCGCCATTTTCCGTGCCGTTCTTCCTTGTGTATCTGTTAGGCGGGCTGTCGGATATAGCCGACGGGATCACGGCGAGAAAAACGCACACGGAAAGTGAAGCGGGGGCAAGGCTCGACGGCGCAGCCGATATTCTGTTTCTGGCGGTCAGCGCGGTGAAAATACTGCCGCAGCTTCGGCTTGCCGTTTGGATATGGATATGGGCGGCAGGCATTGCCATCTTGAAAGCGAGCGGTATGCTTTTGCGCTTTCGCCGCAGGCACACCGTGCTCCCGCCGCATTCGCTCTTCAACAAGCTGACAGGGCTGTTGCTCTTTCTCCTGCCGCTGACGCTGCCCTATCTGGACATCCGCTTTTCTGCCGCATTTGTCTGCGCTGTGGCTTCTTGTGCCGCCGCGCAGGATATTGTCGAAATCGGGAAATAAAAAATTTTTCCAAAATAAAAAGGGTTTTTTGGCTTCATGTCGTATAAAGGTATTGCGGGGGATAATCCGCAATACCTTTTTTGGCGGTGAGAGTATGCTACCGAGAGAGATTCGCGAAAAACAGGAGATACAGTTTATCGGCCCTTACGGTATTCTGTCGAGCGACAGCGCAGGACGCGCAACGCACGACCCCGAGGACGATATCCGCACCTGCTTCCAGCGGGATGTTGACCGCATCACCCACTCCAAGAGCTTCCGCCGTCTGCGCCACAAGACGCAGGTATTCCTGCAGCCCGAGGGTGACCACTACCGCACCCGCCTCACCCACACGCTCGAGGTCAGCCGCATCGCCCGCACCATCGCGCGAGCCCTCGCGCTGAACGAGGACCTCACCGAGGCCATCTCCCTCGGTCACGATCTCGGTCATACGCCCTTCGGTCACGCCGGCGAACGCGCCCTGCGCTCCATCACCGGCAGCTTCAACCACTATGAACAGAGCCTGCGCGTGGTGGACAAGCTGGAGCGCGACGGGCGGGGGCTGAACCTCTGTCTGGAAACGCGCATGGGCATCCTCAACCACACCACGGGCGAGCCGCGCAGCACGCTGGAGGCGGACGTTGTCCGTCTGGCGGACCATATCGCCTACCTCAACCACGACATGGACGACGCGCAGCGCGCCGCCATCGTACACGCCGAGGATGTGCCGGTGCTCATCCGCGAGCGCATCGGCACGCGCAACAGCGTGCGTATCAACGCCATGGTCACGGACGTGATCGAGTCGAGCACCGACGGTGTCGTGCGTTTTTCCGAGCCGATGCGGGAGGCGTATCAGTGCTTTTACGACTTCATGTTCGACTGTGTCTACCGCAACCCCACCGCCAAGAGCGAGGAGCGCAAGGTGGAGGGGATGCTCCGCCCGATCTGGGAGCACACCGCCGAGCACATCGACGCGCTGCCGGAGGAATACCGCCGCATCGCCGAGCTGGAGGGCGCGGAGCGCGCCGCAACGGACTACGTCTCCGGCATGACCGACTCCTTCGCTATTTTGAATTTTGAAAAGCTGTTCATCCCCAAATCGTGGGATAAGATTTAATACTACCTTTTTGGCCCCCTTGTGTAAAGGGGGCTGGCTCGGCGAAGCCGAGGCTGGGGGATTGTCGCATAATCTTAAGAAAGGAGGGCTTTTGTGTCATTTTCCGAGTCATTTCTTGAAGAACTCGCTGCCCGCAACGACATCGCCGATGTCGTCGGTCAATACGTCCACTTCACCAAACGCACCGGCGCGAATCAGTTCGGCCTGTGCCCGTTCCACAGCGAAAAAACGCCCTCCTTCTCCGTCAACACCGAGCGGCAGATCTACCACTGCTTCGGCTGCGGCAAGGGTGGGAGCGTCATCAACTTCGTCATGGAGATCGAAAATCTCTCATTCCCCGACGCGGTGCAGTTTCTCGCGCGGCGGGTCGGGATGGAGGTGCCGGACGAGCGGCCGGACGAAAACCGCAGCCGCCGCAGCCGTATGCTGGAGCTGAACAAAGAGGCCGCCCGCTTTTTCTACGCGCAGCTCATGGCGGACAAGGGCGGTGTCGCGCAGGCCTACGTGCAGAAGCGCGGCATCACGGGCGCTTTCGTCAAAAACTTCGGTCTCGGCTACGCGCCGGACAGCTGGAGCGCGCTGACGGATGCCATGATGAAAAAGGGCTATACCCGCGCCGAGCTCGTGGATGCGGGTCTCGCGCGAACGGGCAAGTCCGGCGGCGTGTACGACTATTTCCGCAACCGCCTGATGTTCCCCGTCATCGACGTGCGCGGCAGCGTGATCGGTTTCTCGGGCCGCATCCTCGACGACGGCGAGCCGAAGTACCTCAACAGCCCCGATACCCTCGTTTACAGCAAGGCGCGAAGCCTTTTCGCATTAAATCTGGCAAAAAAGTCAAAAAGCGGATATATTCTCCTCGCGGAGGGCAATATAGACGTTGTCAGCCTGCATCAGGCAGGCTTCGACAGCGCGGTGGCGAGTCTCGGCACTTCGCTGACCCCCGACCAGGCGCGGCTGCTCAGCCGCTACACCACGCAGGTCGTCATCGCCTACGATGCCGATGCCGCCGGACAAAAGGCCGCCCAGCGTGCCATCGGCATATTGCAGCCGCTCGATCTCAAGGTCAAGGTGCTGCGCATCCCGGGCGCGAAGGACCCCGACGAGCTCATCCGCAGCAAGGGACCGGATGCCTTCCGCCGTCTCATCGAGCACAGCGACAACCAGATCGAATACCGACTGCAGCTCGTGCAGGAAAAATACGATCTGAGCGCGGACGAGGGACGCGTGGGCTATCTGCGGGAGGCGGCGGCGCTGATTGCTTCGCTGCCCGGCGCGGTGGAGCGCGAGGTCTACGGCGCGCGCTGCGCGGAGAAAGCGGGGGTCAAGGCGGAGGCTTTCGCGCTGGAGGTGGAGCGCAGCCGCAAGAAGCTCACCGCCAACGCCAAAAAGCAGCAGACCCGCGACGTGCTCGCCGTCAGCCGCAAGGCGCAGCCGAAGGATCGCGCCCTGCACTTCGACAATCTCCGCAGCGCCATGGCGGAGCAGGGGCTCATCAATCTGCTCGGGCGCTTTCCGGAGCTGTTTTCCGGCGAGGTGATCGAGGCGAGCGCCTTTTCCTCCCAAGCGCTGGGGCGGCTGTATGACCGGCTGCTGTCGCGCGTGCGCGAGGGGCGCGGCGTATCGCTCGCCGCCATGGAGGGCGCGTTTTCGCCGGAGGAATTAAGCCTGCTGGCGGACATATTAAATAAGGATGAAGTTCGGGCCGCCGACGCACCCGCGGCGATGGCCGACTACATAAAAACGATCCGTTCGGAGCACGAACGGTCTCTGGGCGTGACCGATCTCAACCGTTACGCCGAACAACTCAAGAAAACAAAAGGGTATGGTGGAAAAGATGGCAAGTAAGAAAAAAGAAGAAATCATCGTGACCGAAGCGGTGGAGGAAGCTGTCGCGGAGGCTGTCCCCGAGGAAGTCAAGCCCAAGAAAAAGACGACGAAAAAGACCGCTCCCAAGGCGGAGGAAGCCCCCGTCGAGGAAGTCAAGGCGGAGGATGCTCCCGCCGAGGAGCCGAAGCCCAGGAAAAAGACGACCAAAAAGACCGCTCCCAAGGCGGAGGAAGCCCCCGTCGAGGAAGTCAAGGCGGAGGATGCTCCCGCCGAGGAGCCGAAGCCCAAGAAAAAGACGACCAAAAAGACCGCTCCCAAGGCGGAGGAAGCCCCCGTCGAGGAGCTGGCGGCGCAGGAGGTCGCCGAGGGGGAGGACACCGTGCTGATCGAGATCCCGCCCGAGCAGCCCAAAAAGAGCAAAAAGAGCAAAAAAGCGGCGGAAGCTGCCCCCGAGGAGCCCGAAAAGAGCCCCGAGGAAAAGCTCGCCGACATCATGGAGAAGTCCAAGAAAGCCGGCAAGCTCACCAAAGAGCTCTCCGAGGCGCTGGACAGTCTCAACCTTGACCCCGATACCCTCAACGGCATCTACGACAAGCTGGAGGAAGCCGGTGTCGAGACCATCAGCGACGATTCGCTGCTGCTGCTCAACGAGGATATTCTGCTGCCGGAGCTGGACGAGATCGAGGAGGTCACCGAGGAGGAGATCGCCGACACCGAATCCATGGTCGATTCCTTCTCTACGGACGACCCCGTGCGTATGTACCTCAAGGAGATCGGCAAGGTCAACCTGCTGACCCCCGACGAGGAGATCGAGCTCGCCAAGCGCATGGCGGAGGGCGATGAGGATGCCAAACGCCGCATGGCGGAGGCCAACCTCCGTCTGGTCGTGTCCATCGCCAAGCGCTACGTCGGGCGCGGGATGCTGTTCCTCGACCTCATTCAGGAAGGCAACCTCGGCCTCATCAAGGCCGTGGAGAAGTTCGACTACACCAAGGGCTACAAGTTCTCCACCTACGCGACCTGGTGGATCCGTCAGGCCATCACCCGCGCCATCGCCGATCAGGCGCGCACCATCCGCATCCCCGTGCACATGGTCGAGACCATCAACAAGGTCATCCGCGTCAGCCGTCAGCTCCTGCAGGAGCTGGGGCACGATCCCTCCGCCGAGGAGATCGCGGAGGAGATGAATCTGCCCGTGGAAAAGGTGCGCGACATCCTCAAAATCGCGCAGGAGCCGGTCTCGCTCGAGACCCCCATCGGCGAGGAGGAGGACAGCCATCTGGGCGACTTCATCGAGGACGAGGGCGCTTCCGAGCCGTCCGAGGCGGCATCGTTCACGCTGCTGAAGGAGCAGCTCATGTCCGTGCTGGACACGCTGACCCCGCGCGAGAAAAAGGTGCTGGAGCTGCGCTTCGGCATCCTCGACGGACGCACCCGCACGCTGGAGGAGGTCGGCAAGGAGTTCAACGTCACCCGCGAACGCATCCGCCAGATCGAGGCCAAAGCCCTGCGCAAGCTGCGCCACCCCTCCCGCTCGAAAAAATTGCGCGACTTTTTGAATTAATTATACATTGAGGGTAAGGAAAAAATTTTTTTGCGGGAAGGTAAGGAAAAAATTTTTTTGCTGAATTTCTTCAAATTGAGGCCATTTTTCGTCGTGTAAATGGAAAATCAAAACGCTGCATTTCTTCAAATTCAACAATGGTTTTTAACCGAATAAATTCACTGCCCGAGGCTGATTCTTCAGTCCCGGGCAGCGTGTTATATGAAATGTCTGTTTGTTTTTCGTAATCCCAAGCAGTGCGGACAGCCGGTGCCGTCTCGTGTTCGACTTGCGATGCTCGCCTTCCATGTATGTCCTCTCTCGCAAGTCCACACTACACGCTCTCCGCTGAAGGGAAGATAGTCCTCCGGTCGTTTCCCGTCATTCAGTTCCGACAGAAACTGCGCCGCTATTTCAGGGTAACGCGTCTTCAAGTCCGTTTGACCTATTATCGGTTTTCTGTGCGTACAATAAGGGCAGCCTTCACCCAAATGTCTATTGGAAACAGTTGCTTGCCATTCGTGCCCATCCGGGCAAATCCAATAATACTTTTTATTGCAGAAAGCCGTAACATCTCTCGGCGTTTCAGGCAAGTTCCTTGGACTCCACTGTTTTGCAAGCAGAGGATCAACTACATCCAGACTGTTTTCTCCCGGCATCAGTTTATTGGAGTTACACACCGGGCATCCGGTTTTCGCCCGATTGTTTGGGCTCGCCAGCCAGCGATGACCCTTCCGGCAAATCCAGTTCACATGTATATTGCTGTGTACAGCAATTTCCCACGGATGAATGTCGCCATTTTTCGCATAATCCCACTCTTCCATCAGCCATGGTGCCTGAGATTCAAGATCATTTTCTCCGCGGATGATTATCTTGCTTCTATTGCAGATTGGGCACCCGCATTGGAAGAGTCTGTTCATTTGCCCCTTTTGTACTATTGTGTCCCATGCGTTGGTTATTCTCCCTATTGGCGCCTGGTACAAATGGCCTTCAGAACACATCCAATATTTAGCGCTATGAGATTTAGATGTGTAATTCTGGGGGAGGTCGTCTGACCCGTTCATACTGCTCCAAAGCTTTTCTATGCCCGGATATAGCGTGGGCAAATCTGTTTTGCCCGGAATGGGTCTCTGTCCAGCACAGTATGGGCAACCTTGACCTTCCACTCTGTGATAGACCTTAGTTTTCCACTCCATTCCGCAGATTTCACATAGCCAAACGACCTCTCGATTGGACTTCGCTGTCACCATAGTTGGGTCAAGATTTCCGTTCTTTGTGAGATGCCACTGACTTGCAATGTCGGGGTACTGCGATGCCAAATCATTGAAACCCTTCAGCACAGCCTGCCCAGCACAATATGGACATCCGTTTCCTTTGGACCTCACCCTGTTATTGATTCTGGCTTCATACTGATGTCCGGCAGGGCAGATCCAATGAGCTCTTTTGTTACTGTACGGCTGAAATTCTTCCGGCCGTTTTTCATTCAGGGCATAATCCCATTCAGCAGCAACTTCGGGATAACAGACCAACAGGTTGTTTTGCAACATCTTTTCCGCCTTTGTTATACAAGATTTCGTACAGCTTGCTTTTTTCCCACGCAGTACGGACAGCCGCTGTCTTTCCTCGTTCTATTTTTAACCGTTGCTTCCCACTCGTGCCCCTCGTTACATCGCCACCATACCTTTCTATGACTGCCAACAGTGACATTTTCGGGGCGCAACTCTCCGTTCTTCTCCCAGTTCCACTCGGCTGCTATGTCCGGGCGCAGAGTCGCAAGATCGGTCTCTCCCACTATCGGAAGCTTACCCACGCAGTACGGACAGCCGCTGTCTTTCCTCGTCCTATTTTTAACCGTTGCTTCCCACTCGTGCCCCTCTTTACACTTCCACCATACCTTTTTATTACTGCAAACAGCAAAATCCTCGGGCCGTAACTCTCCGTTCTTTTCCCAATTCCACTCTGCCGCTACTTCCGGCCGCATGGTTGCAAGATCGGTTTCTCCCGGTATCGGCAGCTTTCCCGCACAGTACGGGCAGCCGCAATCGTTACATGTCCTACTATCAACTCTTGCTTCCCACTCATGCCCCTCTTTACACTTCCACCACACCTTTTTCCCGCTGCCGACAGTGACCTCTTCAGACCGCAAGTCCCCATTCTTCTCCCAGTTCCACTCGGCCGCTATGTCCGGGCGCAGAGCGGCAAGGCTTCCCTCTTTAGCAAGTGTCCTCTTTTCAGTATAGATTCCCATTGTCTATGTACCTCCTTGTTAAATAAATAAACTATCTATTTCTTCTATTTCTTCGGCAGGGAGGGCCTCTGAGGCGCCCAGCTCAAGAGAAATCTCAGCTGAGATGACCTCCGCCTGATACTCGGCTTGGCGCTCCGCATCATCCTCCGATGCTTTCGACGAATTGTTTAACCGTTCCTCTATGAGCTTCGGTTCAACATTTTGCTCGATAAATGAACGATACTTGCCGATATCTGCTTTCGCCCTTGCACATTCCCGTGTTTTAGAAGCCAGTTTGACTTCAAGCTGCTGGAGTTCTATCTTCAAGTTTTCAACCGCTTCTTTGAAAGCTTGATTTTGCTCCTCAAGCGACTTATATCCGTTGATAGAGCAGGCGCAGGCCGTAATAATGTTCTGCATCTTTTCATTCAGCAGGGACAAGCTATCTTTAAGCTCGCTTTTACTCAACTTCAGATAGTGCTCGACATTAATGGTCTCGTATCCAGGTACCGTATTATTCGGACGCGCTTCCGGTTTATTCCAACAAAACTTTTTTTCCAAATAATCGCGGAATTCATCACCGTCAAATGCATGGATATTCTTTATGTTGAATCCACGTTCATTTGCAAATTTCATCAGGCGCGTATAAAAACCGCGTTCCTTTAACATTTCAGGATACAGCATGTTTTCGCAAATAAACGAATCCACGATTCCTTTCAGAGTCTCAAGACTGTACTTGGGTTTCCGACCGGCCTTATTACCGGATTGTCTCTTATCTTCCATTTTCTACCTCCATATATTGTCTCTTAATCGAATGCATAACATATTGCGCTGCCTCTGCACGGAGCATTTCCAAATATTTCTCTAAATTTTCCATCCTTCCGGCTTCCTTGCGAATACAATCCAGCTCGGCTTTCATCAGTTCAAATGCATTTTTAAGGCCTTCCTCGGACTGCGCAACCAGTCGGCCGGCCGTCTCTGCATTCGGGACGAAAAATCTGCACACTTTACACGCACCGATATGCCCCTGCCTGTCCACCGCTTCTGCGCACGAGCTAAAATCGCCTTTACGCACATCATCGTTCGAGCAATAACCACCTTCAATGCGGGGGGGTATCTTCTTTTATAAGCACTTTCGGCCGCATTGAATATAGGCCAATATCATCCGAGCGATAAAGTGAAAAGCTTAGGGCATCCAGGAATGAGTTCAGATTCGAGTAGTAGTGGTCGCTCATTTCTATTCCTTCATGCCTTGCGAGCTCCTTGCACACCGTGGCGCTGTTGCCGGTATTAAAAAGGGAGATCATGCTTAAAACCCGGGTATCGCCAAGTGCTATTCGCTCAATTTCGCAAGAATTGAGATCTTCCACATCGTTAACGATCTGATATTGATATTTCTCAATAATCACCTTCCGATAAAATGCGTCAAGGCACTGCCGAAGATTGTTGTAAGTATAGTGGTTATTATTTGTTGTCACGATGCCTAAATACTTAAACTGCGCCGCTTTCGAGAACAGAACATCGATGTCGGATTCATAGTCGTCCTTCGTCAGCTCCAGATAATGATTTATCTCCGAATACAAATCCGCTGGAAGGCGGTATTCACAACGCTCGTAGTCCTCTTCAATCGAATAGCGAGACCCGACGGCCTTTTTTAGTCTGGTCCTCCGAACCGTCAAGTAGTATTTCCCGGCTTCTTCACGGAGGCAGTTTCGCGGCGTCAAAACCACACATGTTGGTCTCAACGGCAAAATTCCGCTGATATTCCACCAGAACCAGACCGGAAAGAACAAACACTTTTCGTCCTCTGTTGCCTTTTGCCAGTAATCCTTCAGTAATTTATCGAAAAGGAGATATGTGCGGTAGTACGACATCGTTCTTTTGTTGTCTCCCTGCCGCTTGTCGGCCAAGACTATTTCCTGATCCTCCAGTTTCTGAATGAGTTCAATCTTGGTTATCGGCTCCGGAGGCAGAAAAAGAAGGAAGTTCTCCAGATCGTTATATGACTCCAGATCGCTCGGAAGTTTCTTAATCTTCAGATATGCTTTTATGGTGTTGACGGCACTAATGTTAGAGATCAGAGCCACACCGCGAGCGATCCCGATCACACAATACGCACGGAGAGCTTGACAGACGAAGTCATAACTGCATCCCAGAATCTTCTCAAAATTCTTTTCATAACTGCATTTATCCAGGTCAAAATGAACATTCCGTTTCAGCACCTCACTGCTCACCGACCATGTTTCGTCGTCAAACGATTTTGCCGTTATGATCCCCCTCTGTGAATAATTTTCAAAAGCCTGCCTTGCCTGTTCAATAACAGCCTCATCAAGAACCGATATCGGCACCTGATAAGAAAATTGTTCATTATGCACCGTCATGACCAGCGGACAATTCTTTTTTTCCATTTTCTCGGATTGCCTTTCCCAGTTTCTTGAAGACTGATTGTTCTTCCAAAGTTGCTTGTTTTCTCATCGTCTGCATTATCTCGACGATACAGGGGGAAATTATTTTATCTTGAAGATAAAGGTTTCTTTTCTTTTCCAAGGCACTGACATTATTAGCCTCCAAGCGAGTGTATTCCGCCGTATAATGGATTAAAGACGCTTTTGTAAGAATCTCGTATTTGCACCCAACGCAGTTGACTCTGTTCCGGCAGAGACATCCTGCTCCTAATGCCACACAAAGACAGTATCCGCCTCCATTTTTCTCTTCACAATTGCCCATAGCAATATTGAAGATTGCTTTTTCACAGTCGCCCCCCGTCCTCACCAAATCTTCCACCGTATCCTGTGCCCTGAGCATAGACTTCTCAGCCATTCTACGCAGTTCATCGGTTTGATACGGCATCAAGCCAATGGCTTGAATAGCCTCCGTTTTGGACTCAATCGGCAGTTGAATGAACAAGTCCCCGTAACATTTCTTTAGAAGACTTTCCACAATAAAACTGCACACGCCTCTCTCAAACATCTGAAATAGCACATACTCGGGGCTCAAACCGTAAAACTCGCTGTCCCGCAAATAAATTTCCGTTGTTTGCGAGAGCTTTTGGAGCGTCCCTTTATGCGAGCGAACAACAGACGCGATGTGGTACGCCAACTTAGAGTCAAAATGAAAATCTTCACGAACTACGACTTCAATCGACTGTAGCAGCGCTTTTGTCGCTTTAACCGTTTTTAACGACTTTCCTCCACAGGCTACCAAAAACTCGTCGCCATAAAACGAACGAATATTCTTCGCGGTATTGACCTCCGGCCTCACAAATTGAGATGATCCATTTCTCTTTTCCCGGTAATGCGCCGTTGCAATTGCCACGATCCGGCCGAACTGCGGCAGGCACGACTCCGGACAAGATAAGAATAGATTGGATACACCAGCGGTTCCCTCCGTTTTGTGCGGCGTCATTCCCTTTGCTTTTATTTCGGCAATATATTCTCTGGCAAGAAATGATGCTTGATCGTCCGTAAAACTTCCGTCACCGATCTTCGCCAGCAATTGCCCCGGATTATCTATCGTTAATGTCGGTGCCGCCAGTCGGATATAATCCGTCTTGCGCCACGCCGCAAAAATATGAAGTGCTGTAAACAGCCACAAATCAGCAAAGTCAGCATTATGCAAGGCTTTTTCCACAAGATTTTTTTCTTTCCATATCTCTGGGTTAACCACACATGCAACAATAACCGCAAACTCCTTGATTTGGTAAGCACTCACATCCTTGTGGTATCCGGTCGCAGCATACTTTACCTTTAGAATTGCGGAGTTACCACAGTACTCAAGTAAATCGGACAACCTGTTTCCCGAGGCTATTGTGGACTCAGTATAAGGGGTAATCACTTCAGACAGCAGTTCCTCCGTGGTCATATCCGTGAGCTCTTTGGACAACAGCGAAAACAAAAAATCAACCATGTCAATGTCTGCTTTTCCGATCGCTTTGTCTCGGTCACGGTAGAACGACCGGATTAAATCACAACTTTTCGGATACCTTTCTTCATGGGCTGCCAACAACAGCTCCATCTTTTCCGCTTCGCTCTTCCCAAAGGCTCTCAGCCAAAGAACAATGTGCTTCTCAAGCTCCTCCTTATCTCGCATCGCAACAAGATATCCGAACTTTGACGGCATTTCAGGGAAGTCATCTGACGAAACTGCCTTTATCTTCCACCACTCATTTCCACGAACAAACTCCACCAGCTTGTCTCTGTGAGTTTTATTTGCAGAGGAAAAATCCGAGGCTGAACCTTTGACAATGCCATCGACTATGGCATCAAGGGTCGTGTATTCATCGTAGAGCTGAATGATCTTGTCAGCGGTCCGCCGCGAGACAAAAGCTGCATTCCCGACCATCTCTCCGGCAACGGCCCCGCTTCTCACGAGCTCTCGCGCTTGTCTGCACGGCAGGGCAGTGGCATTGACCGCCATAATATCCCTCAGTGCTTCTTCCATATAATCTGTAAGCGCCGTCTCGCTATGCTTGAAATAGTACTGCCGCTCCGGGTTCATTTGCGGAAATGCATCCCGTTCCAGCAGGAGTCCGCTTTCCGCAGCGGCTTCTGTTGCTGCGGCAAGCGCCTGATTCCGGAATTTCTTCGGGAAGTCTTTGCATATTGACATTGTCAAAGCACCCAGCTCGCAAGCATTTGCCCATTCCTCGAGCAACTGCGCTAATTCTCTCTGCGGAACCATTATCGCGCTTTGAAATGGCACCATCTTTTCCGGATGACGCTTGAGCCACTCTAACATCCCTTTTTGGGGGATACCGCAACGCTTTGCAGCGTCCGAGAGGCTGACACAATCATCCGCAGCGGTGTCCGAGTTCATTAAGGCGAACCATTCAGCCAAAGTCTCGTGTAATGCATCCCGTGAACCAATCCAGTAATACCGTTCGGTGTTAAATGGATGATGGGCGGTGCGCAGGGTACACCTTTTTGACTTAGCAAAAGAAAGGAACCTGTTATATTCCCCAACAGACCATTCCAAATGAGCTTTTTTCGCTGCCTTTTCATACTCGCCCCCCATTGGTATTGCCTGTTGCAGAAACCGCTCCAACGCAGCCGCATCCATCGTTGATACATAGGGTCCGGCTATGCTGTCCTGTACCCGGAAGTTCTGGGACTCGCACCAGCGAACGGCTTTGTTAACCTCATTCTCAGATACCGGCTTCACCTTTTCGAGGGTCTGCCATATACTCACGCTATTGGGTGCCGGAGTATTCCGAGCAATATACTCCTCCGCCGTATACTGACCACGTACATAAGCTCTATAGTGCCTTGCCAGGCTTGCTTCTGAATCGATCTTTATTCTTTTTTCCGCAATTCTTTTGAAATCATCAGATGTCATTTTCGCTCACAGCCAATTTTTTCCCTATATTTGCCAAATCTCTCAATGCAGCTTCGTGTCCACGTTCTGCATAATCCACCAACACACTTTTGTTATTGAGGTAGGTTTCAGCACTTTCCGGACTGGCGTCGCCGCGGTATTGCTGCACAAGACTAATATCCTCTGTGTCCAGAAGCAACCGAACCGTGAAGCAATGTCTCAGCACATGCAGGCCTATCCGATTATTCAGCAACTGATTACCTAACGCCACCTCATCCGGATCATCAGACAGGACAAGCGGTGTTGTCAGCCTCCTGACCAGCGCTGCGAAACGGTTGCGAAGAGTTCTTTCGGTCATCGCTTTTCCGTCGCGGCCAATAAACATAGGCCGAAATTCCTCTTCGCAGCGCGTGTTGGACAACAGCCGCATATGCCGGTTGTACGCCTCCGTGAAGGCACCGATATAACCTTTATACACCTTCACAGTCCTCTCCTTTTTTATCTTTCCGACCTGCTTACCGTCGCTCCGCATTATGAACTCGGTGTTGAGGTCAATGGTGATTGTATTTGGCATACCTATGTAGGGAGTGAATCGGATGCAATCATTTGCCGTCAGCGGACTGCCCGGTTGCCGGAGATTGACGATTTCCCCGCCTCGCAGGCCGCAAGTGACTCCTGCCGCAATAGCGAAGGCAATCATCGGATCCTCTTGCAAGGCAAGGGCGTATAGTTTTTCGCAAAAGGACATTGGAATGTCCCGCAGCGGCAAAAATCTTTCGCACTGCTTCGCCTTGATTTTGAAGCGCGGAACATAGCAATGCTTTGTTCTAACCCGTCCCTTAACCGCTATTTCTTTGAGGATGAGATAGCGACTCCAGCCTTTTTCTGTATTTGCTGCATTCGCAAAAAAATTGCTCACGGCCATATTGCAGCGGTCGATTGCCTGTTGGCCGACATACACTCCTCTTTTCCCTTCGCGCTCGGGAAACTTCTTGAGAAATGCTTCGACCATTCCCGGCGTAACATCTTTCAGCGATGACACATCGTAGTTTTCAAAAAGATAATTCAGCGCCACGCAAGGGTAAACATACATATATTCACTTTCAGGCCCGGAAATTGAAATCGGCTCGCCATATTGGTGGCAAAAAATTTCGTAGCCCGTTGTCTTTATCACACAACCGAGTTCATCCTTCAGAACAATCAGGCGGGTCTCAGAGGACTGGTTGCTGTCATCATCGAGTTGATAGAATTGGTGTACTGCAAAATGCAACTTCATCTTTCCCCTCCTTTTTCAGAATTCGGTCAATTATACCACAATCTTAAATTAAATGCAAGTCATATTTAATTTAATAAGATTCTCCGCCGCTAAAAATAAATTTCTATACAAATGACTTGCACAAAGTGTAAAACGGTGCTATATTCCCATCGAGGTGATTATTATGAGTTTGAGAGAGCTGAGACTGGAACAGCAGGTTAAGCAAGAAGAATTGGCTGAAGCTATTGGGGTCAGTCCCGCTATGATTTCTCGCTATGAGCGTGGACTTTCGATTCCACCCGCTGACAAAGTTGTTAAGATGGCGGAGTATTTACACACATCCATTGACTCACTTATGGATTATCGAAGACATGTGATATATTCCGATGTTAGCCCTACGGACTCCAATAAACAAATCGTAGTGTACCCCACCAAACGAAGCTTAGATGGAGACAGGATCATAGAAGTATCTTCTGACATCGAAGAAGTGGTTATTGACATGGCAGATGGGACATGCGAGCTCTGCGGGCTGACATTTCAGAATAAAGACTTTCTGGAAACTCACTTTGTCGTTTGGATTAGAAACGGTGGTCAACCCACATTAACGAACACAGTTGCTCTATGTCCTAATTGTCACAGAAAGATTCATTTTGAGGCAACTCCTGCTGATGTGGTTAAAATAGCAGATGTTGCCGCATCCCATAAATTGTAAATAAAGCAAAGTCGTTCCCAGCGGAGTTAACTGATATGCGCCCTTCAGGATTAACAGTGCTTTTTTATTTCACTGTCTCTTATGAAGGGCGCATATCAGTCTTTTTGTATGAAATTTTATACAGCGCTCACGTAGGTCACCGTGTCAAAAAATTGGGACACGGTGACTTGGTTTGGCAAACAAAGAAAATCGCGTCTGCTTTCAGTTGTGAAAATGATCGACCATGTTCTTGTAGACAGAAAAAAGCATTGAAAATATTGATTTTTTTATTCCTTGCAGAACCGACATTTTCACATCTGCGCTTTGCTTCACCGTGTCCCAATTTTTAGACGCGGCGCGGAATATATTTGCCTTTACCGTGTCCTAATTTACCGTGTCCCGTTTTTTAGACGCGGTGCATATCTTTTCGCGTGTTTTGGATATTTTTTATCTTTTTCAGGACAATAAAATGGTGTCTGTTATGATGATACGATGAAATAAAGGAGCGGCGCTTGATATACGCAGAAAGTCCCGACGGCTTTGGATTAAACCGGCAGTTCAATGACTTTTTGAGGCGAAACGTATATGCTGTACATGGATGCTCACTATGTTCCTGAAACGTGTGATCGGACTACTGAACCAGCCGCTTATAAAGCCTGAGCAGCAGGCTTCAGCCTGCTGCTCGGAAACTGCAATATTCAGTTTCGACCCTGACTGTACCAGGATATCATCCATCGGCACATCCAGCAGGGCGCTGAGAGCGTACAGGTTATCGACACTCGGAAGGCTTTGTCCGCGCTGCCATTTGTAGATGGCCTGCGGTTCCTCAAAGCCGAAAAACGATTGCATATCCCGGACGGTCAAGCCGCGCTGCTCGCGGAGCCGATGGATATTGGCACCGGTCGCAACAGGGTCGATCACCGGGAAGCGTATTGCGTGCATAGCGTTTCGCCTCCATTCGATTTTGCAAAGCAGTTCAGAATACAGGAAAGCAACAAGAATGTCAAGCCGGAATTTGACATCCAAGGAGGATGCGGCAGTCTGAATCAAAACCGGCAGAAAGGAAGCCACTCTCGTGGAACAACGGATACCGCTGAAAAAGCAGAGCAAGAAGGCGCAAAGAGAGTACCATAGCAGGCAGCGCGGCAGTTGGAACGGGCTCTGTCCCATAACACGTGTTGTGCCGAACAGGAAAGCGTATGACCGAAACAGAATTAAACAGGAAGCTCGCAGAACTGGCGGATCAGAATAACACCATGCCGCCTTCGTGGGGACGCGAGTACCGCAGGCTTCAACGAACGAAGCATTATGCCCGTATGCACAAAATAGTGACTCGCAGCTATATTCCCCATGTCGGCTATGTACAATGGACCTTTGATGGAAGCCATTTTGTGCCGACCGGCAAATATATCAAGTATCCCAAAAACAGCAATTGCCAACAGTGGATCAAGCGTGAAACCAGCAAACGCACACGCCGCTGCAAAGAGCTTCCTGCAAAAGGGAATCATTACCGACATCTTTTCGATTATTGGTGGACGCTGTACTGAGCTTTTTGAAAAACGCACATCCCCTAAAGATTGAAATGGAAGAAGGATGAATCAGCACCTCGGTTGTCACATCACGACTTTGATATGCGCCCTTCAGGATTAACAGTGTTTTTTTATTTCACTGGCTCTTATGAATGGCGCATATCACAACATACCTTTTTTGCCTTTGTAATTATTGTGTTATTGATACTTCATTGTGTAGGAGGCATAATCAATAACACACAGAATTAGCTGTTCCGCGAACAGAACCAAACCGGCACTCGCGAGCGATACTCTGTGTAATCACGTGAGCGCTGCGTTTTAACCCACCTGAGCAAAAATTTGGTCAAAATGACTAAAAACATTTTGCTTTCCAAATAATTCTGTGATGTGTTAAGTGAGGACTTGTTTGTAACCACAAGATGTGAATGCACATTAGGGAATAATGACGGGCAAAACACAATATGTGCTCCGTCGAAAAAATGTCTTGTGTGTAGTGGTAACTACGAAAGAAAGGAAGACACCGCATACGATCAAGCTGGATCTCTGCGGTTATTGAGTGATAAACCTCATCCCGTCCTTGTTACTTCCGAGGCCGGTGGCGGTGTACTTTTGGGACGACTTCCCTGCCCCCACGCACCGTTTGGGACGAATTAGGCAAAGAGTTCGGTAAACAAGCCCGCGGCATCTTTTCACGGATGCCGCGGGCGATTTGTCGTTGTAGGGGAGATGTGTTCGTTACAAGGCACCTGCCTGCTGCATGATGTCCATGTAGTATTCCTTCTGCTTGTCGCGGGGAAGGCAGAGATATACGCGGATGGCGTAGAGGACGGATTTGTTGCTCAGCATCTTCTGGGTGACGGTATCGGACACGGGATTGTACTTGAAGTGAGCGATATTACAGCCGGTGCCGGTATAATCCGGTGCGAGCATGAAGTCAGCCGATACATCCATTTCGACACAGAACATCATGACGGTCGTAACCCAGGGAAGCGAAGCGTCTCCGGTGTCGCTTTTCATGCGTAAGGCGTAGGTGGACTGAAGAGTGGGGCTTGTCTGGCCAACGCGAGGCTGGTTGTTGGCGTTGGTGGTGTCGTAGGATACAAGGTTTGTCCAGTCCACGCCGCGCATATCTGCTACCTCGCGGCACCTATCCGAGAAGAGGTGTTCCGGGGTCTCGTCGAAGCGCTGCGACTTCAGAGTATCCCACTGGCTTGCGATGTAGTCCCGGATTTCGCGGCGGCGCGGGCCGTCCACCGCAAGCAGAGCCTCTGCGAGAGCAGACAGATGCACGGGAAGGAGCAGGGTCTTCTTCTCTCCGAACAGGAGCTCGTGAAGGCTGATGCCGGGAAAATAGTTCTTGCAGATGGTATAGTACGACTTCGTCGGGAGGCCAAGTTCTCCGCTGAAGAAGCGCGAGACGCCGGAACGCGAAATCCCGCAGACTGCCGCGATGTCGGCTTGACGAACTCCTTGCGCTTGCAGCTTCTCAAGCATCTCTTGAGAGGCGATGTTCTTGCACTCTACCGCAAGTTTGTAGAAGGCAGAAGACCGTGCGTGGGGGTCGCTGATGTTCTTGAGTTCTGTAAAATCTACATACATGATATCATGCCTCCTTTTGCGCGAGCCGCGCTATCATCTCATCAAGGTAGTCCCTTTGGTTCGCCGCGCACTGGATGTAGCAGCAAAGGATGTTGTCGATGAGGATGTTCTTGTGAAGAACAGGAACATCGGATGGGAAGGTAACGAGCCACTTCAGAGGCGCGTGGAAGATGGCGCAGAGGTCGGGGAGCTCTTCCGTGTGGATGGATGTTCCGTCGTGGCGATCCTCCAGCATTTTTGTGTAGGAGGGGTGCTTCTTGTCCGCAATCTCGTCGAGCTGGGGCATTGTGCGGTGGGGGCAGAGGCGCTTGCGGAAGTTCTTAAAGATTCGGGTCGGATTGCCGGTGGTGACAATGGGCTGCACCCAGAATTCCGACCGGAAGCGAATGGCGAAGAAGTAGAGCTTCTTCAGCGCGTCGCTTGAAAGCCCTTCCAGCTTCTGCACGAGCTCTTCGTAGCCGTCAATAGGAGCCGGAACTTCGTAACCAAGCTCTGTGTAGAGCTCGGAGAGCGACATATTGGAGATGCGGAGACACTCTGCGAGCTGGGAGTAGGAATACTGTCGCTCTCTGTCTTTGATGCGCGGCGCGGTTTGCTCGAAGAATTCTTCGATACGCCGCGTGCGTTCGCCTTGCGTGACACCATACCTGTCGGCCGCGGGGCTTCGCAGGAAAGCAATGGCGTCTTGCATAAATGCCGGGGTAACCTTGGACTTGTAATTTGCCATGCACAAGAGTTCCTTTCAAAATATTTTTGTCGCCAGCATATAAGAACGCAAAACGCCCCTATATGCAAAGCGATACTTAATGGTGAAACCATTCTTAGACGAACTGCGAGTCGCCGCCGTTTAAGAAAGCTTCCGCCGCCAGGCGAAGACCGAGCTTGAAGCCGGCCTTGAAGGCCGAGAGTTCGTTCATGCTGCTCTGCTCCGACAAGGCAGTGCTGAGCTTCTCAAGCAGCTCCTTCTGCTCCTCGTTCAGACCGGCAGACAAGGCCTTTTCGTTCTGTTGTATCAGCTTCACGATGTTCGCATACTCCTCGTTTTGGCTGACATCTCGGCTTGCCGGATGGATATTGCCGTAGTACAGCTCTTCCAGGATGCTTTCCATAGGGATCAACTCCTTTCCTTTGTTATTTGAAAACAAAAACACTGTGCCGGCGTCAGCCTACACAGTGGCGGAGTAGAAGTTTCCTCTTGCCTCCCCGCGCCGAAAAGGGTATAATAACCCTTGTCGGTGCGGGGACTCCCGTTGTGTAGGTGGTTGTGCACCTATGCAGGTGCCGGGGAGGTGGTGCTCTCCGGTGCCGCCGCATTTTCGCTTTCTGTGAGTATTATATAATACCTGCTAACAGGTATCAACCGGCAAATGTAACAAACATCTGCTATCAGGTATGTTGAATTTTGATAGTGGACGAATGAGGACATTGCATATATACTGAAACCGATTTTGATGGGGAGGGCGAATCCATGTCAACGGATGAAGCGAAACGCCGCTCGAAAGCTAAATATCTTTCCGAGAATGTTGATAATATCATGCTACGTGTGCCCAAAGGAAATAAGGAACGCATACAGAACCATGCCAAAGCCATGGGCGAATCCACAAACGCTTTTATAAATCGGGCGATCAACGAGGCCATCTCGCGGGAAACGAAAGATTGAAACTCAGGGCCTCCGTTGTCCGGCAGAGAACGGCGTAGCGAACCACCGCACTCGAGTGTGGCTTTAAGCATTTCGGAGCGCTGAACACGGACGCCCGCGGCGCGGTCGCGGTGCTGAAAAAGAAAGAGCGTAAGTCAAATCAATACGCAAGCCCGCAGCATCTTTTTTACGGATGCTGCGGGCCGTTGTTTGTAAAATCTCCCTATACCAATAGAACGCAGAATGGAAAGAAATGCAACAAAAGAAAGAGGGCATTATTGAATACACCGGCTGAGGTTGCGCACCCAGACCGCAGATCAGTCCGATTTCGACGCGTTCTGATGCAGATACGAAAAAAGCACCCAGCAGTCATATAAGCTGCTGAGTACTTTTGAGGGCATCCGCTTCGGCGGGTATTCTTTGATGGGGGTCTTTAGCCCTCAACCGTCTTTTTCTTCCGTCCGAACAGGAACCAGCCGCCGACGAGCCCGACCGCCAAACCGGCGACCGCGGTCACGATGGCAAGCGTACCCTGCGAGAGCGTGGAGCCCGTCACGGGATGTTCTTCGTCTATCTCGTCGATGTAATCCTGCATTCTGCCAGCCCAATAATCATTACCGCACTCTGCATAACAACGCTTTGCTTCTACATAAGCAGCGCGAGCTTCCTTGTACATTTTGTGGTCTTCATAGCCGAAGAAGCTGACAGTGCTGAAAACATCAAAAAGAATTCCCGGCGTTTCGCTCTGATAGCGTTCACGGGCGAAATCCGCAAAGGATTGATATCCGTGGCGGCAGAGAAAGCGATTCAAAACAAGGGCAATTATCAGCGCTGGGTGCAGGCAATGTGGAGAGGATGACCGTAGTAATCATAGAGAATAATGTTTCCGTTTACGGGATTTCTGAGGACGGAGAATCCGCACTTGATCACACGGCCCTGTACGTCGTAGGAGGTGAAATATTAAGATGCCTCCCAGAGTCATACGACGGATTCAGGAAAACATCCGTTTCAACCCGCAATAGGGATTTTTTTCTTCAAATTTTTTCATTCTTATTTCTCCGATCTTATCGAAAATGCGGCAGAGGGTTTACACCGCTGCCGCATTTTTGCCTCTTAATTGCGTTTTTTCTTTTTGCTGTAAATCGTGCCCGCCGTCAGCGCAAGGCCGCACACGGCGAGTATCGTCAGCCACAGACCGATCATACTGCTGTCGCCGGTCTTGGGAGACATGGGCTTTTCGGGCTTCTCGGGAGCAGGCGTCGGGCTGGGGGCAGGCTCCTCGAGCTTAGGCAGATAGCCTCTGCCGCCCTCGGCTTTCCATGTCGCAAGATTATCTATCGGGGTCGTTCCGTCCTTATCCTCAAACAAAGCACCGCAAGCACACTTATAGTAATCTTTCCAACCGGCTGCCGATTCGGTTGCCGCCTGACCGTTGACCTTTACGGGATCGTGGGTGTGCACGTCCTTATACGTAGCCACAAAGGTTGTATCTTCTGTGATGGTTCCGTCTTCGGTCACCGGTGTTTCACCGATCTTCCAGCAATCAAATTCTTTGCCTTCTTTTGCTCCGGCGGTATCCGTTTTGTCACCAACAGTAAGCGTGTTGCCACTTACACTGTAAGCGGTGCCTTTATCTACCAAGTACACATTAACATAATTACCGCCAATTACGGTGACACCAAATCTGAGAGCATACACATAAGTATTGTCGTCGCCATTGACCATAACGGTAATGCTTGTTAGCTTGCCGTCTTTCATATTAAAGGTAACCGAACCGTCTTCATCGGTATATACATAATCGTTTCCGGATGGTGTAACGGTCGCTGTTGTCGCTGCTATATATACACCGTCGTCGATATCAAACCATAAGTTTGACGAATCCAAACGACATGTATAAAAGCCCTGTTCGGTAATCCAAGCGGTTTCATACGATGTTGGGAAATATTCCGGCAAAATGTCGGCAATGGTGTAAGGTAAAGGTGCAAGATAGCCTCTGCCGCCCTCGGCTTTCCAGGTCGCAAGATTATCTATCGGGGTCGTTCCGTCCTTATCCTCAAACAAATCACCGCAAGCACACTCATAGTAATCTTTCCAACCGGCTGCCTCTTTGGTTGCCGGCTGACCGTTCACAAGAACGGGATTGTGGGTGTGATTTACCTTGATCTTTACCTGGCAGGAAACGGTATTGTAATTATTCGTATCTGCGGGAGTAAAGGTTACATCATATTCGGTTACTTCGCTGTCATCTATACCCGGTACCGTATCGGGATTTGTCCACTCAAACAGACCTCCGACTTGAGTAGTGTTTGTGCTTGAAACCTGAACATAACCGCCGGCAAGTGTGCTATCCGCAAGCTTCTTGCCATAGTCAATATCGGTTGGTTCGGGATTGGTCTTGATATACGGCGTTGCCTTGTCGATGGTAAATTTAACTTGTGCGGCTTTTTTGTTCACAACGATTTCCGCCATATAGTCGCCGCCTGCATTTACGGGCACCTCATTCAACTGCGTATACCATCCCTG
>JAZUEL010000036.1:0-25492 GCA_045640125.1 Oscillospiraceae bacterium | reverse complement strand
CCTCCGACTTGTTGTAAAAAAAGGGACTCACTTTCCGAAGAAGTGAGTCCTTTTTTATATTTTGGTTGATTAAACCAGCTCGATGACGGCCAGTTCCGCTGCGTCGCCGCGGCGGACCGTGGTGCGGGTGATGCGGGTGTAGCCGCCCTGACGGTCGGCATACTTCGGCGCGATCTCATCAAAGACCTTCTTCGCCACGTCTTCACGGGTGAGGAAGCGCAGAGCCAGACGATAGTTGGCGAGGCCCTTCTTCTTTCCCAGAGTGATCATACGCTCCGCAATGGGGCGGATCTCCTTGGCGCGGGTAACGGTGGTCTCCATGCGACCGGTGTCCAGAAAGTCAGTGACCTGCTGGCGCAGCATGGCCATTCTTGCAGCCGTCGGCTTGCCGAGCTTGCGTGTTCCGGGCATTTTCGTTTACCTCCAATAGTGTGTGTCGATTACTTGGATTCTTCTTCGCTGGCCAGGCTCAGGCCCATCATCGCCAGCTTCTGCATGACTTCCTCGAGGGATTTCCGTCCGAGGTTGCGAACCTTGATCATTTCGTCCTGCGTCTTGGAGACGAGGTCCTCCACCGTATTGATGTTTGCCCGCTTCAGGCAGTTGAAGCTGCGCACGGACAAATCCAGTTCTTCGATGGTCATTTCAAGGATCTTATCCCGCTGCGTGACCTTCTTTTCCACAACCGTGGAATCGCTGCCGATCGTCTGAGACAGGTCAGTGAACAGCGTGAAGTGGTCGCAGAGGATCTTGGCTCCCAGAGAGACGGCATCACGCGGACAGATGGTACGATCCGTCCAAACCTCGATGGTCAGCTTGTCGTAGTCCGTGCGGTTGCCCACGCGGGTATTTTCGACGGTGTAGTTGACCTTCAGAACCGGCGTGTAGATGGAGTCCACGGGGATAACGCCCGCGACCACCTGCGTCGGCTTGTTCTTCTCCGCCACCACATAGCCGCGACCATGCGACACCGTCAGCTCCATGGAGAGCGAGGCATCGGGACCGAGTGTTGCGATGTGGAGCTCGGGGTTGAGGATCTCCACCTCGGAATCCGCCTTGATATCACCCGCCGTCACTTCACATTCGCCGGTCGCCTCGATGTAGACGGTCTTGGGACCTTCGCTGTGAAGCCGCGCGATGATGCTCTTGACGTTGAGAACGATCTCCGTAACGTCTTCCTTGACGCCGGGAATCGTGGAGAACTCATGCTGGATTCCGTCGATCTTGATGGTCGTGACGGCTGTGCCGGGAAGCGAGCTGAGGAGCACACGGCGCAGTGCGTTGCCGAGAGTGGTGCCGTAGCCTCGTTCCAGAGGCTCCACGATGAACTTTCCGTAGCTCTCGTCGGCGGGGTTCTCGATGCATTCAATGCGCGGCTTCTCGATCTCTATCATGAATTCATACCCTCCTTTTTAATGTGCGCCGAATCGGCGCCATGCGGTGTTCAGCTTACCAATTTGAGGGCTATATTACTTGGAATACAACTCGACGATCAGGTGCTCCTCGATGGGCAGATCGATGTCTTCCTTCGCGGGGACAGCCGTGACCTTGGCAAGCATATTCGCCGCGTCATACTCCAGCCACTTGGGCGGCTGGCGGGAGGCGTTGGCTTCCACATTGGCCTTCAGCTTCTCGAGGTCGCGGCTGGAGGGCTTGACGCTGATGACCATGCCGGGCTTGACGAGGAAGCTGGGGATGTTGACCTTGCGGCCATTGACGGTGAAGTGACCGTGGTTGATGAGCTGGCGGGCCTCCGCGCGGCTCATGGCAAAGCCGAGGCGATACACGGCATTGTCCAGACGGGACTCCAGAATGGACAGCAGGTTCTCACCGGCCTGACCGGGACGGCGCTCGGCCATGTCGAAGTAGCTGCGGAACTGGCTCTCCAGAACGCCATAGTAGCGTTTGGCTTTCTGCTTCTCACGCAGCTGCAGACCGTATTCAGAGGTCTTGCTGCGGCCCTGGCCGTGCATTCCGGGAGGATAGGCCCGGCCGACCATGGCGCATTTTTCGGTATAGCATCTGTCGCCCTTCAGGAAGAGCTTCTGGTTCTCCCGACGGCAAAGGCGGCAAACAGCTTCAGTATATCTAGCCATTGTTTCTTTCCTCCTTCATCAGACACGGCGACGCTTGGGCGGACGGCATCCGTTGTGAGGGATGGGCGTCACGTCCTTGATCATCGTGACTTCAAGACCTGCGGTCTGCAGGGCACGGATCGCAGCTTCACGACCGCTGCCGGGACCCTTGACAAACACTTCGACGGTCTTCAGACCATGCTCCATCGCAGCCTTCGCAGCAGTCTCCGCTGCGGTCTGAGCCGCAAAGGGAGTGGACTTACGGCTGCCACGGAAACCCATACCGCCCGCGGAAGCCCAGCTCAGGGCGTTGCCGTTGGTGTCGGTGATGGTGACCATGGTGTTGTTGAAGGAAGAGCTGATGTGAACCTGACCCTTCTCAATGTTCTTTTTCTCGCGGCGACGGGTTCTGACCTTTTTCTTAGGTGCTGCCATTTTTCTCTTCCCTCCTTACTTCTTCTTATTGGCGATCGTGCGCTTCGGGCCCTTGCGGGTACGAGCGTTCGTCTTGGTGCGCTGGCCGCGCACGGGCAGGCCGCGGCGGTGGCGCTGGCCACGGTAGGAGCCGATCTCGGTCAGGCGCTTGATGTCAAGCGCGTTGGCGCGGCGCAGGTCGCCTTCCACCATGTAATTCTTGTCAATGCATTCGCGGATCTTGGCCTCTTCCGCATCCGTGAGGTCTTTCACACGGGTGTCGGGGTTGATGCCGGTTTCCTCGAGGATCTTCTTTGCGGATGTCCTGCCGATGCCGTACACGTAGGTAAGGCCGATCTCGATACGCTTGTCTTTGGGCAGGTCAACGCCGGAAATACGTGCCATCTTTCGCTATCAATCCTTTCGTTTCAAGATAGACAAACTCAACCTTGTCTCTGCTTATGCTTCGGGTTGGGGCAAATGACCATGACCCGGCCATGGCGCTTGATGACCTTGCACTTTTCGCACATGGGCTTTACGCTGGGTCTGACTTTCATTTTGTAAGCCTCCTTATATGATGCTTGCTTGTTTTAGGGTTTGTTTACTTCGTCCGCCAGGTTATGCGGCCACGGGTCAAGTCGTAGGGCGACATCTGCACCGTGACCTTATCGCCAGGAAGAATTCGGATGTAATTCATCCGCAGTTTGCCGGAGATATGAGCCAGGATCGTATGTCCGCCGCCGATGTCCACCTGGAACGTCGCGTTGGGCAGGGATTCGACTACCTTGCCCTCCAGCTCGATAACGTCATCTTTCGCCAAATTGGTCTCCCTTCTCTGGGGCGGTCTGAGCCGCCTGTGCCAATGTCGTTCGGATTTCCTTGTCCGTGGTCGGCAGCGCCGCTAGATGGGCTGTCGGACGCACATGCTTCTGGCTTTTTACCTTGGGTCGGGCAAGCGTCCGGATCTTTCCGTCGGCGAGCAGCAGCCGCTGCCCCTCCGCACCGATGACCAGATACAGCCTGCCTTTGTCGTGTCCCGCACGGGACTCGACCACGTCGCACACGGTGATGTCCCTCATATCCGTTCCTCCGTAAAGGTCAGGATCTCGGGCTCGCCGTTTGTGATGACAACGGAGTTTTCGTAGTGGGCGGAAAGGCGGCCGTCCTTCGTCTTGACGGTCCAGCCGTCCTTCAGAACTTTGACCTCCCATGTGCCCGCGTTCACCATTGGCTCCACTGCGATCGTCATGCCGGGCAAAAGTCTGGGTCCTCTGCCGGCTGCGCCGAAATTCGGCACCTCCGGCGCTTCGTGCATCTCGGCTCCGACGCCGTGCCCCACATACTCCCGAACTACGGAAAAGCCATTCGCTTCAACGTATTCCTGGATGGCATGGGATATGTCGCCGATCCGATACCCTGCACGGGCAAATTTCATTCCCTCATAAAAGCTCTGGCGGGTGACAGCGATGAGGCGCTTAGCCTCCTCGCTGCCTTCGCCGGCGATAAAGCTCGCCGCGCAGTCGCCCACAAAGCCTTTATACGTCGCTCCCACATCCACACTCACAAGGTCGCCCTCCTGAATGACACGGGAGCCGGGAATGCCGTGGATCACTTCATCGTTGATGGAAATGCAGGCGCTTGCGGGAAAGCCCCCGTAGCCCTTAAAGGTGGGGACAGCGCCGCTTTTCCGGATAAAGCGTTCCATTTCCCTGTCGATCTGAGCGGTCGTGACGCCGGGGGATACCATATCCCGCGCTAATGCACGGGCAGCCGCGGTAATTCTCCCTGCCTGGCGCATACACTCAATTTCCCGCGGGGATTTGATCACGATGGAACTCATATCCCCAATGCCTTGTTTATCTCCGCCGTGGTGGCCTCGATGGTGGGCTGATTCATCACGGTTTTGAGCTTTCCGCGAGACTTGTAGAACTCGATGAGGGGCTCCGTCTGCTCGTGGTAGGTGGTGAGACGCGCTTTCACGGTCTCGGGGGCATCGTCCTTGCGGACAGTGAGCTCGCCGCCGCACGCATCGCACACGCCCTCGACCTTGGAGGGGGCATTCACGATGTGGTAGGTCGCGCCGCAGGCAAGGCAGGCGCGGCGGCCGGACATACGCTCAATGATGACCTGGTCGTCGACCTCGAGGTCGACCGCCCAGTCGATCTCCACACCCTGCTGCTCCATAGCCTCGGCCTGGGGGATCGCGCGGGGCACGCCGTCCAGGATGTAGCCATTGGCACATTCGGGGGCTTTCAGCGCCTCGGCGATGATGCCGATGATGACCTCATCGGGCACCAGCGCGCCCGCGTCCATAAAGGACTTGGCCTTCAGGCCAATGGGCGTGCCGGCCTTGACCGCCGCGCGGAGAATGTTGCCGGTGGAGATGGTGGGAATGCCGAGCTTCTGAGAAAGGATCTCCGCCTGCGTTCCCTTTCCGGCGCCGGGGGCGCCGAGCATAATCAGCTTCATGGATCGAGTCCTCCTTATTCAAGGAAGCCCTTGTAGTGGCGCATGAGCATCTGGCTTTCGAGAGCCTGGAAGGTCTCCAGCGCAACGCCGACCACGATGATGATCGAGGTGCCGCCGAGGGACAGACCGGTCTGACGGGCCGCGGTGGAGTAGATGCTGATGATGTAGGGCACCGCCGCGATGATGCACAGATACAGACTGCCAAAGAGGGTGATCTTGTTCAGAACCTTCTGGATATACTCGCTGGTGGGCTTGCCCGGGCGGATGCCGGGGACGAAGCCGCCGTTCTTACGAAGGTTGTTGGAGATCTCGATGGGGTTGAACTGGATCGTGGAGTAGAAGTAGCCGAAGAACACGATCAGCAGCGCGTAGAAGATGACGTAGGTCCAGGTGTTGGTCTGCGTCAGGTAGTAGGAGAAGGTGCCCTGCTGGAGATTGTGCTTCGTCAGCTGGATGATCGTCGCGGGCAGAGACGCGATGGACTGCGCGAAGATGATGGGCATAACGCCGGACATATTGACCTTCATGGGAAGGTGCGTAGACTGGCCGCCGTACATCTTGCGTCCCACGACGCGCTTGGAATACTGCACCGGAATGCGGCGCTCAGCGTTCGACACGAACACGATCAGGATGATCATGACCAGCGCGCCGAGGAACATCAGCACCGCCGTCCACCAGTTCAGCGTGCCGGCGGCAACGCCGGAGACGGTCTGGATGATGGAGGTCGGGAAACGGCTGATGATGCTCGCAAAGAGGATGATCGAAATGCCGTTGCCGATGCCGAATTCGGTGATCTGCTCGCCCAGCCACATGATCAGCGCGGAGCCGGAGGTGAAGGTCATGATGATGACGATCGCCGCCCAGATGCCGGTGCCGTCGGTGGTAAGCAGGCCGGTGTTTTTGATGAGAACATAGTAGGCGAAGCCCTGAAGCAGGCCGATCGCCACGGTAGCGTAGCGGGTGATGGAGGCGATCTTCTTGCGGCCTTCCTCGCCCTCGTCCTTGCTCATGCGCTCCAGCGCGGGGATCGCCACGCACAGAAGCTGGATGATAATGGAGGAGTTAATGTAGGGCTGGATGGACAGCGCAAAAATCGTCGCCGAGGAGAACGCGCCGCCGGACATGACGTTGTACAGACCGAGAACGGTGCTCTCCAGGCTGGCAAAATACTGCTGGAGGTACGCCACGTTGACATAGGGCACAGGCACGGCATTGCCGAGACGGTACAGCAGGACAACGAACAGCGTAAAGAGGATCTTCTTGCGGATATCCTCGATCTTCCAGGCGTTTGCAAACGTCTTAAGCACCTTACACCACCTCAGCCTTTCCGCCGGCGGCCTCTATCTTTTCTTTGGCGGTTGCGGAAAAGGCCTTGGCACGGACGGTGAGCTTCTTGGTGATCTCGCCTTCGCCCAGAATCTTGACACCATAGACGCACTTGGAGAGGATGCCGGCCTCGAGAAGAGCCTGCGCATCCACTTCCGCGCCGTCTTCAAAGCGATTCAGAGCCTCGACATTGACGGACTCAAGACGCTGCGCAAAAATGTTGTGGAAGCCGCGCTTGGGGATGCGGCGTGCCAGAGGCATCTGGCCGCCTTCAAAGCCAACACGGACTCCGCCGCCGGAGCGGGCATTCTGACCCTTGTGGCCACGGCCGGCCGTCTTGCCGTTGCCGGTGGCGTGACCGCGTCCCTTACGCTTGGCAACATGGGTGCTGCCGGGAGCGGGAGAAAGATTGTAAAGTTCCATGATTTCCCCTCCTTATTCTTCGGTGACCTTGACAAGGTAGCCGATCTGGGCGATCTTGCCGCGGGTCTGGGGGTTATCGGGCTGCACGGTGGACTGACCGATCTTATGCAGACCGAGGGAAGCGGCGGTAGCGATATGCTTGTCGTTACGGCCGTTCAGGCTCTTGACGAGCTCGATTTTCAGTTTCTTTTCCATCGTTCGGCCTCCTTACAGCTCAGAGACGTCTTTGCCGCGCATGGCAGCGACCTGCTGCGCGTTGCGCAGGCTCTTCAGACCCTGCATGGTGGCAGCGACGACGTTCTGGGGGTTGTTGGAGCGCAGGCACTTGGCACGGATGTCCGAGATACCGGCAGCTTCCACCACGGCACGCACGGCGGAGCCGGCGATAACGCCGGTACCGGGGGCAGCGGGCTTCAGCAGCACACGGCCGGCACCGAACTCACCGATGACCTCATGGGGAATGGTAGTGCCCTGAAGCGTAACGGTGGTGATGTTTTTCTTTGCATCCTCCAGGCTCTTGCGAATGGCCTCGGAGACCTCGTTCGCCTTGCCCAGACCGTAGCCCACGCGACCTTTTCCGTCGCCCACGACGCTCAGCACGGCGAAACGCATGATGCGGCCGCCCTTGACCGTCTTGGCAACACGGTTGATGGAAACTACTTTTTCTTTGAATTCAGAGGGTTCTTCTTCTCTGCGGCCGCGACCACGGCGGTCGTTGCGATCATTCTGATATGCCATAATTTCGTTTCCTCCTCCCGTCAGAATTTCAGGCCGCCCTCGCGGGCGCCGTCAGCCAGAGCCTGCACACGACCGTGATAGACATAGCCGCCGCGGCCAAAGACCACGTTGTCAATGCCTGCGGCCAGAGCGCGCTCTGCCACCATCTTGCCGACCTTCGCGGCGGCTTCCTTATTGGAACCCAGGCCTTCAAAGTCCTTTTCGTTGGACGCGGCAGCCGCCAGAGTCTTGCCGGCAACATCGTCGATGACCTGAGCATAAATGTGCTTTTCGCTGCGGAAAACGCACAGACGCGGACGCTGGGGTGTACCGGAGATCTTCCCACGGATCCGGCTGTGACGTCTGTCACGCTTCGCCTTCGTATTGGGTCTAGAAACCATTGGTTACACCTCCTTATTTCGCGCCGGTCTTGCCTTCCTTGCGGATGATGTACTCGTCGACGTACTTGATGCCCTTGCCCTTGTAGGGTTCGGGAGGACGCTTGGCGCGCACATCGGCCGCAAACTGGCCGACCTTTTGTTTATCTACACCCTTGACAATGATCTGGTTGGGGTTGGGCACTTCCGTGCGGACATCCGCTGTGTCGGGGACGACCACGTTGTGGGAGTAGCCGAGCTTCATGACCAGATTATTGCCTTCTTTTGCGGCACTGTAGCCAACGCCGTTGATCTCCAGAGTCTTGGAGAATTCCTCGGTGACGCCCTTCACCATGTTGGCGATGAGGGTACGCGTCAGACCGTGGATGGAACGCATTTCTTTGTCGTCGTTGGGACGCTCAACGGTGAGAACACCGGCGTCGCACTTGACGGTCATGCGGGGGTCGGCGGCGTAGGAAAGCTCGCCCTTGGGACCCTTCACATTCACGACGTTTCCGTCGATCTTCACTTCCACGCCCGCGGGGACGGTGATGGGAGCTCTTCCGATTCTAGACATTGTTCAAGCTCCTCCCTTACCACACGAACGCAAGGACTTCGCCGCCGACGTGCTGCTCGCGAGCCTGCTTGTCGGTGAGAACGCCCTTGGACGTAGAGATGATGGCGATGCCGAGACCACGCAGCACGCGGGGAAGCTCGTCAGCACCCGCGTAGACACGCAGGCCGGGCTTGGACACGCGGCGCAGACCGGTGATGGCCTTTTCCTTGCCGGGGAGATACTTCAGAGTGATGCGGATAACGCCCTGCGTGCCGTCGTCGATGATCTGGAAGGACTTGATGTAACCCTCGTTGAAAAGGATCTCAGCAATGCTCTTCTTCATCTTGGAGGCGGGGATATCCACGGTTTCATGCTTCGCGGATCCGGCGTTGCGGATGCGGGTCAGCATATCAGCAATGGGGTCAGTGATTTGCATTTTGGATTGCTCCTCCTTCATTCAGAGTTACCGCTTTCGCGGTTTTGCCCATGAGGTTCCGGGTCAATGCTCGATTGCGCTCGGCCTTTCATGGGGTTTTTCATATTTTGTTTTGTCCCGGGTCGGATCGCTCCGACCCGTGGACATATTGCGGTGTAGACTTACCAGGAAGCCTTTCTCACACCAGGGATTTGACCTTTGTATGCAAGTTCGCGGAAGCAGATACGGCAGATGCCGTAGTCACGCAGATAGGCGTGGGGACGACCGCAGATCTTGCAGCGGTTGTAGGAACGGGTGGAGTACTTGGCAGGACGCTGCTGCTTCAGTTTCATAGAAAGTTTCGCCATGATTTTCCTCCTCCTTAATTCGCGAAGGGAGCGCCCATGAGCTTCAGGAACTCACGCGCTTCTTCGTCGGTGGCGGCCGTGGTGCAGATCGCGATGTTCATGCCGCGCAGCTTTTCGATCTTATCGTAGTCGATTTCCGGGAAGATGATCTGCTCTTTGAGGCCGAGGGAATAGTTGCCGCGGCCGTCAAACGCGTCGGGGCTGATGCCGCGGAAGTCGCGGACACGGGGCAGCGCCACGTTGAACAGACGATCCAGGAACTCCCACATACGGTCCTGACGCAGGGTGACCTTCACGCCGACCTTCATGCCCTCGCGGAGCTTGAAGTTAGCGACGGACTTCTTCGCCGTGGTGGCGACGGCCTTCTGGCCGGTCAGAGCGCTGATCTCTTTGATGACGTTATCGAGCGCCTTGGCATTGTCCTTGCAGTCGCCGCAGCCCACGGACACGACGATCTTGTCGAGGCGGGGGATCTGCATGCTGGACTTGTACTGGAATTTCTGCATGAGGGCGGGAGCGACCTCATTGACGTACATTTCTTTCAGTCTGGTCATTCTCTCATCCTCCCTCACAGCTCAGCGCCGCATTTTTTGCAGACGCGAACGTTTTTCTTCTTGCCGTTGACTTCAACGGTCTTGTGGGCAACGCGGGTGGCCTTGCCGCACTTGGGGCAGACAACCTGCACCTTGCAGGCGTAGATGGGGGTCTCCATCTTGATGATGCCGCCCTCATCCTGCTGGGAACGGGGCTTCTGGTGCTTGGTGGCGACGTTCACGCCGGCCACGATGACCTTGCCGCCCTTGGGGTCGGCAGAAAGGACCTTGCCCTTCTTGCCCTTGTCCTTGCCGGACAGAACGATGACGGTGTCGTCTCTACGAATTTCCATTTGCACGGCCTCCTTAAATCACTTCCGGAGCCAGGGACAGGATCTTCATGTAATCCTTGTCGCGCAGCTCGCGGGCGACCGGCCCAAAGATACGGGTGCCGGTGGGGTTGCCGTCCTCGCGGATCAGAACCGCAGCGTTTTCGTCGAAGCGGACATAGGTGCCGTCAGCACGGCGCACGCCCTTGGCGGTACGCACGATGACAGCCTTGACGACGTCACCCTTCTTCACAGAGCCGCCGGGAGCAGCCTTGCGCACGGACGCAACAACGACATCGCCGATGTTGCCGAACTTGCGCTTGGAGCCACCCAGCACGCGGATGGTTTTGATTTCCTTGGCGCCGGTATTGTCGGCGACCTTCAGATAGGTTTCAGCCTGTATCATTTCGGCGCCTCCTTACTTGGCTTTTTCTATGATTTCGACCACGCGCCAGCGCTTGTCCTTGGACAGGGGGCGGGTCTCCATCACGCGGACGCGGTCGCCGATGCCGCACTCGTTATTCTCGTCGTGCGCCTTCAGACGGTAGGTACGTCCAATGATCTTGTTATACTGCTTATGAGCAACGCGGTCCTCCACGATGACAACGACGGTCTTATCCATCTTGTCGGACACGACCTTGCCCACGCGAACCTTGCGGCCGCTCGTTCTTACTTCACTCATCTTCAAGCCTCCTTGCTGACCTGCATCTCACGAAGCACGGTCTTGACCCGGGCGATGTCCCGACGCAGGGCGGGAATCTTCAGGGGGTTGTCAAGATGGTTGGTGGCGTGCTGCATACGGAGCATGAAAAGGTCTTTTTTCATTTCCGCCAGCTTCTCGTTGAGCTCGCTTTCAGAAAGGGAGCGGATCTCTTCTGCTTTCATTACGCTTCGCCTCCAGTCTCAACAGATTCGTTGTTCTGCGCTTCTTCGCGCTTGATGAACTTGGTCTTGCAGGGCAGCTTGTAGCTGGCAAGACGGATGGCTTCGCGGGCCACTTCCTCGGAAACGCCGCCGACCTCGAACAGGACGCGGCCGGGCTTCACGACGGCAACCCAGTACTCGGGGGAGCCTTTACCGGAACCCATACGGGTCTCAGCAGGCTTGCTGGTGACGGGCTTGTCGGGGAAGATCTTGATCCAGACCTGACCGCCACGCTTCATGTAACGGTTCATGGCGACACGGGCCGCCTCGATCTGGTTGGCAGTGATCCAGCAGGGCTCGGTGGCCACGATGCCGTAATCGCCGTAAGCGAGGAAGTTGCCGCGGGTAGCTTTGCCCTTCATGCGGCCACGCTGGACGCGGCGATATTTCACTCTTTTAGGCATCAGCATTACGCATTGCCTCCTTCCTTCTGCGCCGCGGGAGCGGCGGGGCGGGCCTGCTGAGGACGGGCGCCCTGACCCTGCCGGTTGTAGCCGCCACGGTTGTTGTCGCGGTTGTAGCCACCCTGGCGATTGTCGCGGTTGTAGCCGCCACGGTTGTTGTCGCGGTTGTAGTTGCCGCGGCCACGACGGTCGCCGTCACGACGGTCGCGACGGTTGTTGTCGCGGCGATTCATGTCCATGACGCGGGGCGTGGTGCGCAGGGTGGTGGTGAGGATCTCACCCTTGTAGATCCAGACCTTGACACCGATGCGGCCGTAGGTGGTCGCAGCTTCGGTGAAGCCGTAGTCGATGTCGGCACGGATGGTCTGCAGGGGGATGGTGCCCTCGTGATAGCTCTCGCTGCGGGCGATCTCAGCACCGCCGAGACGGCCGGAGCACTGGACCTTGATGCCCTTCGCGCCCATGCGCATAGCGCGGCCCATCGCGTTCTTCATCGCGCGGCGGAAGCCGATGCGCTTCTCGAGCTGCTGGGCGATATTCTCCGCCACAAGCTGAGCGTTGACATCCGGAGAACGGACTTCCACGATGGACAGAGCCACGGGCTTGCCGATCATTTTCTCGACCTCGAGACGCAGGCGCTCGATCTCCGCGCCGCCCTTGCCGATGACGACACCGGGACGGGAGCAGTGGATGAAGATGCGAACCTTCGCGCTGTCGCGCTCGATCTCGATGGTGGGGACACCGGCGGAATAAAGGGTCTTCTTGAGGAAATTGCGGATCTTATAATCTTCGACGATCAGATCGCCGACTTTATCAGGACGTGCGTACCAGCGGGAATCCCAGTCTTTGATGACACCCACGCGCATGCCGTGAGGATGAACTTTCTGTCCCATATTCTGCCTCCTCCCTTATTCTTTCTCAGCCACGGTCAGGGTGATGTGGCTGGTGCGTTTGTTGATGCGATACATACGTCCGTGCGCACGGGGCTGGCCGCGCTTGAGGATGGGGCCGGCGGTGGCGAGGCACTCTTTGACGTAGAGGTTATCGGGGTTCATTTCGTTGTTGTTTTCCGCGTTCGCGCAGGCGCTCTTGAGCAGCTTCAGCAGAGGCTCGCAGGCGATCTTCGGGGTCGCACGCAGAATCGCTTCGGCATACTTGGTGTCCTTGCCCTTGATGAGCTCGCACACGATCTGCACCTTACGGGGAGAGATGCGGATATATTTGGCTTTCGCAGTTGCTTCCATTTCCGCTCCTCCTTACTTCGTCTTGCTGCCGGCGTGACCACGGAAGGTACGCGTCGGAGCGAACTCGCCCAGCTTGTGACCGACCATGTCCTCGGTGATATATACGGGGACGTGACGGCGACCGTCGTGGACGGCGATGGTGTGACCGACGAAGGACGGGAAAATGGTGGAAGCGCGGCTCCAGGTCTTCACGACCTTCTTCTCGCCCGCCTTGTTCATCTCGTCCACGCGCTTGAGCAGCTCGGGAGCGGCAAACGGGCCTTTCTTAATGCTTCTAGACATTTATCTTCCCTCCTTATTTGGCGTTGCGGCGCTTGACGATGAACTTATCGGTGCGGTTCTTCTTCTTGCGCGTCTTATAGCCGAGAGTGGGCTTGCCCCAGGGAGTAACAGGACCGGGACGACCGATGGGCGCTTTGCCCTCGCCGCCGCCGTGGGGGTGGTCCACAGGGTTCATGACCGAGCCGCGCACGGTGGGACGCCATCCCATGTGACGCTTACGACCGGCCTTGCCGATGGAGATGTTGGCGTGGTCGGCGTTGCCGACGGTGCCGATGGTGGCCTTGCAGAGCATACGGATCTTGCGCATCTCGCCGGAGGGCAGACGGACGGTGGCCATCGTGCCTTCCTTCGCCATGAGCTGAGCCGCGTTGCCGGCACCGCGCACAAGCTGAGCGCCCTTGCCGGGGTAGAGCTCGATGTTGTGGATGAAGGTGCCGACGGGGATGTTCGCCAGAGGCAGGCAGTTGCCGGCCTTGATGTCGGCCCCCGCGCCGGACACGACCACGTCGCCGGCCTTCAGGCCCGCGGGAGCGATGATGTAGCGGCGCTCGCCGTCGGGGTACTCGCACAGGGCGATGAAGGCGCTGCGGTTGGGGTCATACTCCAGACGCAGGATGGTCGCGGGATCGTTCTCGCGATCGCGCTTCCAGTCGATGATGCGGTACTTCTGCTTGTTGCCGCCGCCGTGATGGCGGGTGGTGATGCGGCCGTAGCTGTTGCGGCCGGCATGCTTCTTCAGAGACTCGGTCAGGGACTTCTCGGGGCGGGCGTGCTTGTCAACGCCTTCAAAGCCGGAGACCGTCATGTGACGCCGCGCGGGCGTTACGGGCTTATAAGTTTTCAGTGCCATTTCTTCTTCCTCCCTTACGCCATGCCCTCGAAGATCTCGATGTTCTTCGAGTCGGCAGAGAGCTTCACAACGGCCTTTTTCCAGCTGGCGGTCTTGCCGGCGGGATAACGGCCCTGCTGACGATTCTTACCGTGGACATTGATGGTGGTGACTTTGATCACGGTCACGCCGAAGATCTCCTCGACGGCCTTCTTGATCTCGATCTTGTTGGCATCCTTGGCAACTTCAAAGACATACTTTTTGATGTCAAGGTCTTCCATGGACTGCTCGGTGATGACCGGGCGAATAATGATATCGTACGCGGATTTCATCAGGCGAACACCTCCTCGATCTTCTGAACCGCAGCCTTGTCGATGACAAGCGTGCCGCCGTTGAGGAGCGTGTAGGGCGCGATGACCGTGGCGGTGGTGACGGTGACGCCGGGGATGTTGCGCGCGGACTTCAGAACCGCATTGTCAACGTTCTCGGTGATGACCATCGCCTTGCCGGCGATACCGGCGGTCTCCAGGAAGTTCTTGAAGACCTTGGTCTTGATCTCGTCCATCTTCAGGCCGTCAACGACCACGATCTGGCTCTCCGCCGCTTTCGCGGACAGAACGCTCTTGAGCGCGAGACGCTTGGTTTTCTTGGTGAGGCTGAAACGATAGTCGCGGGGCTTGGGAGCAAAGGCGACACCGCCGTGACGCCACACGGGGGAGCCGGTGTAGCCGGCGCGGGCGCGACCGGTGCCCTTCTGCCGCCAGGGCTTGCGGGTGGAGTAGGAAACTTCGCCCTTGGTCAGCGCACTCTGGGTGCCCTGGCGCTGGTTGGCGAGGTAATTCACTACGCTGCTGTGGACAACGGCTTCATTCGGCTCGATGCCGAAAACGGCCTCGGAGAGCTCGTACTCGCCGATCTGCTGTCCGGCCATATTGACCAATTTCGCTTTAGGCATTTAGATCTCTCCTTTCTTACTTGGAACGCGCGGAGGCCTTCTGGGGGTTGCGGCCGGAAGCCTTCTGCGGGTTCTTGGAAATGTCGGTGGCACCCTTGCGCTCGACGATCGTCTTGGTGGTGTTCTTGATGTAGACGATGCCGCCCTTGGGGCCGGGAACTGCGCCGCGCAGAACGATCATGTTCAGCTCGGGATCGACTTTCACAACGTCGAGATTCTGCACAGTCACCTGCTCCACGCCCATGTGACCGGCACCGATCTTGCCCGGAAGGATCCGGCTGGGGTCGGTCGAGGAGCCCATGGAACCGGCGTGACGGTGAACGGGGCCGCCGCCGTGGGTGGTGGGAGTGCGCTGTGCACCGTAGCGCTTGATGACGCCGGCGTAACCTTTACCTTTGCTGATGCCGGTCACGTCAACGTGGTCGCCTTCTGCGAAGACGTCAGCCTTCAGGACATCGCCGACATTCATCGCGGCAGCGCCTTCCAGGCGGAACTCATGGAGAACCTTCTGGGGGGCGACACCCGCCTTGGCGATGTGGCCCTGCTCAGGCTTCGTGAGCTTGTTTTCCCGGACTTCTTCAAATCCGAGCTGGACGGAGTCATAGCCTTCCTTCTCGACCGTCTTCTTCTGCACGACCACGCAGGGGCCGGCCTCAATGACGGTTACCGGAACGACTTTGCCCGTCTCGTCGAAGATCTGCGTCATGCCGACCTTCTTACCGATGATGGCTTTCTTCATATTTTCCTCCTTAGGTTATTGGTTGAAAGGCGGTAACGGCACCTCTCAACTTGACCCGTCCGCTTGCGCGGACTATGGGTTGCTGACCTGAATTAAATGTTTCGCGCACGCGCGCGGGGGATTAAATAATGTATGCTTACAGTTTGATCTCGATCTCAACACCGGCGGGAAGCTCGAGGCTCATCAGAGCTTCGACGGTCTTCTGGGTGGGGCTGATGATGTCGATGAGGCGCTTATGCGTGCGGCGCTCAAACTGTTCGCGGCTGTCCTTGTATTTGTGAACAGCACGCAGGATGGTGACGACTTCCTTCTGCGTGGGCAGAGGGATGGGGCCGGAGACCTTCGCTTCGGTGCGCTTGGCGGTCTCCACGATGGTCTCAGCGGCTTTGTCGATCAGCTGATGATCGTAAGCCTTGAGGCGGATGCGGATCATTTTCTTTGCTGCCATGGGATTTCCTCCTAAATAATGTACGGTTTTTACGTTTTTACCGTACGGTCATCGGATTTCAGTACACTCAACCGTGCGTATCAGACCCCGTTCCAAAATATAACCCGGCGTATCAGCCGGTTTCTATCGGTTCGAGCGATATACGCGGTACGGAATTCCGACCCGTCCGATTCCAGGGTCATACCGTTAACCCCCGGACTTGCTCCACGGAAGTTACCGCCCGTCGGCGCAATCTCCCGCTTCATCGCAGGTGCAAGCCACCCCCGTCGGGGCGCGAGCTTTGCCAGAATACCAAAATCCCCCCTGTTTGTCAAGGGGGATTTTCCTTATTTTATAAGAATATCGGGCTTTTTTTCGGAAAAAGGGCTGTTTTGATAATTTTCTATACACTATCCCGTGTGTTTAGGCGACATAACTCTATTCAAATGCCATAGCCGACAGAGATAACCCCCTCAGTCGCCTCCGGCGACAGCTCCCCCAAGGGCGCCTTGGTCTATGCAAAATTCAAAGCCTCCCTCGGGGGAGGTGCCGAGCGTCAGCGAGGCGGTGGGGGTTATCCCGTCCGGTCAAAACTCGAACGGATGCGGCAACAATTGAGATAACCGATAGCTCACATAGCGTCCGCCGGAGCGGGTGCACAGCACCTCCATCGCGCCCTCGGGGTCAAACTCCGCCATCACCTGGCGGCAGGCACCGCAGGGCAGGCAATAGTTCTCCCCCTCGCCGTAGATGGCGATGCGCACAAAGCTGCGCCGTCCCTCGCTGACCGCCTTGGTAATCGCGGTGCGCTCGGCACAGATCGTGGAGCCCAGCGCTCCGTTTTCCACGTTGCAGCCCGTGAACACGCTCCCGTCCGCGCACTCCAGCGCCGCGCCCACGGGAAAATGCGAATACGGCGCATAGGCATACTGCGCTGCTTCCCGCGCCAGATTCAAAAGCTCTCTGTCTGTCATGGCTGTCTCCTCCTGTCAGGAGCGGTTGGCCTTGAGGTCGACCGTCCAGTTTTCCATACCATTAAATATATTATCCTGCGTGGGGTCCATGCCCGCGATCACGCCGCGGTGATACAGCACCTCACTCATTTCAAAGGCGATCACCGTGATCGGGGCGGACTGCGCCAGATACTGCCCCAGCGAAAGCGCCGCCTGCGTCTGATTATTCTCATCGGCGCTCAGAAAGGCCGCGTACTGGTCGTTCAGCATGGAATCGCTGATGCGTCCGAAATTGAGGGCGGAGTTTTTATTGGAGTCATAGGGACTGAACAGCGCCGTGATGTCCCAGTCGGGCAGGATCTTGACCTCGGCGTAGTAGAGGTCGAACTCTCCCGCCGCGAGCGCCGCCCAATAGTCCGCGTAGCTCAGCTCCGAAAGCTCCACATCCAGCCCCGCTTTCTCCAGCTCGTCCGCGATCCTCCGCGCCGCGGAGACCTTGGCAGCGGAGTCCGAGCAGACGATAAAGCGGAGCTGCTGCTTCAGCGCCGTGGCACCGGAAAACATCTCCAGAAGTCCGTCGTTATCCACGTCCTTCAGCCCCGCCATCTCCAGCCCCGCCGCGAGCTTGGCGGGCGAATAGCTCATCGTCCGCGCCACATCCGCGGGATATGCGCTGCTCAGCGGATGGATGGGCAGCGTCGCCGGAACGCCCGCACCGCCGAGACAGGAGGAAACGATCGTGCTGCGATCGATGGCGTAGGTCATCGCGCTGCGCAGCGGCATCTGGCTCATCAGAACGCTCGACATATTGTAGCCGAGGTAGTGCATTTTGGTCGTGCTGATATATTTGGAGATGTTTAAGCGGGAATAGCCGAGGTTCGACAGCGAGGTGGGGTCGTTGACGGCAAGGTCGATGTAGGAGTTTTCAAAGGCCTGCAGAATATCCGCCGCCGTCTTGTACTCCGTCAGATAGATGCGCAGCAGCGGCATCTGATCGGCCTTGGGGTGGTTCTCATCGAGCAGCAGCATATCGCCCGCCGCGGAGAATTTATAGGGCCCCGTGCCGCCGGGACGGTCGCTGTAAAAGGTGTCGGCTTCCAGCCCCGGGATATCGAGCAGCGCATAGAAGCGGCGGTTGGGCTTATTCAGCGACACCAGCAGTGTCGAGTCGTCCTGCGCGGCTACGCCGGTGACGTGGCTGAGCCGCGCCTTATACATATCGGTATCGCGGGCGAGCTGGATGGTGTATGCAAGGTCGTAGGCCGTGACGCGCCCGCCGGAGTGGAAGCGGCGCGAGGTATCCACGGAAAAGACCCAGTTCGTGCCGTCCTCCGTCGTCCACGCCGTAATGAGCGAGGGCTGCGCCTCAAAGGCGGAGTCGAGGGCGATCATCGGCTCGTAGACCAGCATATCCACGACCTGATTCCACGCGCTCGATACATAGTAGGGATGAAAGCTGGAATCGGTCATGGCGTTGAGGGAGAAGACCTCATCCGCCGCATAGGTGGCGGCGAGCTCCTGCCCCGCCGACTGCGCGGCGCGCTGCTCCTCGGGAATGTAGAGCTCGCTCTCCTCCGGCATCTCCTGTGCGCCGCAGGCGGTCAGCAGCAGAAGCGCCAGAGTCAGCGATAAAATTTTCCAAAACGATCGTTTCATAGCATGATGATGTTCGCCTGCGAGCCGCGCACGCCCCTGGTGTAGCGATGCGACCAGTAGCGCTGCGGGGTACACATGGTACACTCGCCGGCATTCTCGATATGTTCTTCGGTCAGCCCGAGCTGACGCAGTCTTTGCAGCACCGCGCCGCCGAGATCGACCATAAATTTCTCTTGTTTCGCTTGAATAAAGCGCTCCGCGTCCGCGCCCAGCAGCGCACGCACGCCCTCCGGCACCTCCGCGCCCGTCTCAAAGCAGCAGGCACCGATGCAGGGGCCGATCGCCGCGCGGATATCCGCCGCGTGCGCCCCGAGGGACAGCATCTTTTTGATCGCTTCGCCCTCGATGTCCGCCACCGTGCTGCGCCAGCCGCAGTGCACCGCCGCGATCACGCCCGCGACGGGGTCGTGCATCAGAAGCGGCGTGCAGTCGGCGGTGAAGATGACGAGCGGCACATTGGCTTCGTTCGTCACATAGCCGTCCGCCGGCTCCCATGTGCGCGGATCGTCCAGCGCGTGCAGATCCTCCCGCCCGACCACGCGGACGTTCGCCTCATGCACCTGTTTGCCGTAGACCACCCGCTCGGTCGGGATGCCGCAGGCTTTTCCGAAGATGCGCCAGTTCGCAAGCACCCGCTCCGGCTCGTCCCCGCGGTTGAGTCCGAGGTTGAGCGATTCGTACACGCCCTCGCTGACCCCGCCGAGCCGCGTGGAAAAGGCATGAGGGCAGGATAATAACTTGGAAATGATGAATTCAATAGGCATAGTTTTTCAGAAAACTCCGATAGAAGATGCTTAGACCGTAAGGGCGAGAGATTTTCGCGTCAGACGATGGCGGGCAAGCGACGGCGTACCGGGTGTACGTTGAGCGAGCCCGACGCAGTATAACGCGAAAAGATCCGTCCTTACTCATTTCTTCCGCAGCATTCTTTATATTTGAGCGGTCTTGAGCCGTCCGCCTTCCACTTTCCGCAGGGACAGGGATCGTTGCGTCCCACCTTTTTGGCGGCGCGCTTGACGGGCTGCTTTTTGACGGAGGCATCGCCGCCGACCCTGTTGACCTTGGCGGCCGCCTTGCGCTCGATGGGCTGCTCCTTGCGGACGCGGACGGTGTAGATGCGGCGGACGGTCTCGGACTTGATGCCGTTGACCATCGCCTCGAACATATCGAAGCCCTCCTGCTTGTAGGCATCGACAGGCTTGACGTTGCCGTAGGCGCGCAGACCGATGCCCTGCCGCAGATCGTCCATCGCGTCGATGTGGTCCATCCAGTATTCGTCCACGACCCGCAGCAGGATGACGCGCTCCAGCTCACGCATGAGCGGCGTGCCGTCCGGCATGAGACCGAACTCCCGCTCGCGGCGCTCGTAGAGACTGTCCGCCAGCGTTTGCAGTTTGTCGCAGAGGACATCCGTGGTGTACTGCGGCAGCTCCGATTCCGTGACCGCGAGATCGCCCTTATGCAAAAAGCTCTTATAGAAGGGCTCCAGCAGCTCCTCCCACTGCTCCATGTTCTCGGGGTAACCGAGGTGACCCATGCCGCCCGCGACCTCGGTGCGGATGACATCCGTGATCATGTTGCCGATGTAGCCCTTGATATCCTCGCCGTCGAGCACCTTGCGGCGCTGCTCGTAGATGATGTTGCGCTGCACATTCATCACGTCGTCGTATTCCAGCGTGTTCTTACGCACCTGGAAGTTGCGGCTTTCGACGGTTTTCTGCGCCGATTCGATGGCGTTCGAGAGCATTTTGTTGTCGATGGGCATATCCTCCTCGAGCCCGAGCGCCTCCATCATGCCGATGACGCGCTCCGAGCCGAACAGGCGCATCACGTCGTCGGTCATGGCGATGTAGAAGCGGCTCTCGCCCGGGTCGCCCTGACGACCGGAACGGCCGCGGAGCTGGTTGTCGATGCGGCGGGCATCGTGGCGCTCCGTGCCGAGGATGAACAGACCGCCCGCCTCGCGGACTTTTTCCGCCTCCGCATTCGTCACGAGCTTATGCTCCGCCATCTTCTCCGCAAAGAGCTTGCGGGCGGCGAGGATGTCGGCGTTGTCGGTCTCGGCGTAGCCGGTCGCCTCGTTGATGATCTCATCGTCAAAGCCCGCCTTGCGAAGATCCTGCTTGGCGAGGTATTCCGCGTTGCCGCCGAGGGTGATGTCCGTGCCGCGCCCCGCCATGTTGGTGGCGATGGTGACGGCACCGAATTTGCCCGCCTGCGCGACGATCTCGGCTTCCTTTTCGTGGTGTTTGGCGTTGAGGACGTTATGCTCGATGCCCTCGCGCTTCAGGAGCTTGGAGAGATACTCGCTCTTTTCGATACTGACCGTGCCGACCAGCACGGGCTGCCCTTTTTCGTGGCATTCCACGATCTGGCGGATGATGGCGCGGTTTTTGCCGTTTTCGTTTTTGAAGATGCAGTCGGGATGATCCACGCGGGCGACGGGCTTGTTCGTGGGGATCTCCACGATGTCGAGGTTGTAGATGGAGGCGAACTCCTCCTCCTCGGTCAGCGCCGTGCCGGTCATGCCGGAGAGCTTGCCGAACAGGCGGAAATAGTTCTGGAAGGTGATGGTGGCGAGGGTCTTGTTCTCGCGCTGCACCTCCACGTTCTCCTTCGCCTCGATCGCCTGATGCAGACCCTCGGAGTAGCGGCGGCCGATCATGAGGCGGCCCGTAAACTCGTCCACGATGATGACCTCGTTGTCCTTGACGACGTAGTCGATGTCGCGGCGCATGACACCGTGTGCCTTGATCGCCTGGTTGATGTGGTGCGAGAGCGTGGTGTTTTCCAAATCGGTGAGGTTTTCGATGCCGAAATACTGCTCCGCCTTGGCAATGCCGCGGGCGGTCAGCGATGCCGAGCGCGCCTTTTCGTCCACGAGGTAATCGGCATCCTCGTCCGCCTCCTCGAACTCCGTCTTGTCCTCCACGGCCTTGACGATGCCGCGGCGCAGACGGCGCACGAAATCATCCGCCTGCCGGTAGAGGTCGGTGGATTCGTCGCCCTGACCGGAGATGATGAGCGGCGTGCGCGCCTCGTCGATGAGGATGGAGTCCACCTCGTCCACGATGGCGAAGGCGTGACCGCGCTGCACCATGTCCTTTTTGTAGAGAGCCATGTTGTCGCGCAGGTAGTCGAAGCCCATCTCGTTGTTGGTGCCGTAGGTGATGTCGGCGTTGTACGCCGCCTGCCGCTCCTCGCGGGTGAGCCCGTGGACGATCAGCCCCACGGACAGACCGAGGAAGCGGTGCACCTTGCCCATCCACTCCGAGTCGCGGCGGGCGAGGTAGTCGTTGACGGTGACGATGTGTACGCCCTCGCCGGTGAGGGCGTTTAAGTAGCTGGGCAGCACGGCGACGAGCGTTTTGCCCTCGCCGGTCTTCATCTCGGCAATGCGCCCCTGATGGAGCACGATGCCGCCGATGATCTGCACGCGGAAGGGACGCATCCCCAGCACGCGGTCCGCCGCCTCGCGTACGGTGGCAAAGGCCTCAGGGAGAATGTCGTCGAGCTCCTCGCCGTCCGCAAGACGCTGCTTGAACTCGGCGGTCTTGGCCTTGAGCTCGTCGTCCGAGAGGGCGCGGTATTCGTCCTCCAGCGCCTCCACCGCGTCGGCGATGGGCTTTATTTTTTTCAGTTCGCGGTCGGAATGACTGCCGAACAGTTTATCCAGAAACATGGCGATACCTTTCCTTATAATGATTCAATCTATCTTATCACAGTTTTCCTACAAATAAAAGGGGGTAAAAAAGCAGAGGCAGCCCGAAAGCTGTCTCTGCCAAATATTATGTTAATTTATAGTCCGAACAGATACTCACGGAACAGCCGCCCCGTCTTCTCCGTGCCGTATTTTTTCACGAACAGATCCGTTGACGGGCCCCCATTTTGAAGAAGTCCGTCCACATAGGCGCGGTTAGCCGCTGTCTTGGCGGCGGGATCGCAGGCCGGAGCCTCCCGCAGCATTTCAAAACAGGCATCCAGCATTTCCGTCTCAAAGGTGTCGAGCCGCGTTTTATCCGCCATTTTCCCCTTTTTATACACGCAACCCGGCAGCACGATGCTGTCGTACCAGTGGCTCCCGGGATCTGTGTCGGGGATGTCCGCGCCGCATTTCACCCGCTCCGCCATGACGGCGGTGTCCGCGCCGCCGACGGTGGTATCGTAGGCCTCGACATAGAAGATGTCTTTCCCCATCATCTGCATCCGCTCAAAGGCGATCAGCGGCGCATCTTTTTCCGAGGGCGTGATCATGAGCGAATTCATTTTCATCAGGCCGAAAAATCCCTTGGCCCGCATCAGCGCCACACGCCCCAGCCCCTCGGCCTGCACAGCGGTGATGTCGAATTTCATGCCCGACACGAACATATTCTCAAACTCCGGCTCCGGCTTCAGCTTCGTCAGCTCGCAGCCCGTTTTCCGCGCCAGTTCTTGCTGTACCGTCTTTTCCATCAGCCCACCAGCCATTTATGCTTTTTCACGCTGTACAGCTTCACAAAGGGAAGCAGGATCGGCGTAGTCTTAACATAGTTCTGATACTCGGGGTCAGCCCCGTAGGTGCGATCCTGGCGAAGCTCTAGCCGGCGTGCGCCGCTGAACATGATGTAGACGATGCCGAGATAGCCGATCAGCGCCACGATCCACTGGCCGACGGTCTTGAGCGCGGTAAAGCCGGAGATGAACACGCCCGTCCAGATGATAAGCTCGCCCAAATAGTTGGGGCAGCGGACGATCTGAAACAGCCCCTTATCACAGAAGCGGCCGGGATTTTCTTTTTTGGCAGCGGATTTCTGCTTGTCGGAGGCCGCCTCCAGCACAATGCCGCACAGCATGATCACAAGACCAATCACAAGGCAGGCATCGCTGCCAAGCCCATTCGAGAAGCGGTAGACCACCGGAGAGGTCATCATGACATACAGCAGCACGCAGGACAGCCACAGAACGATCTTCAGCGGCAGGCTCATATGGCTGCCGTCGGAGATCTCGCCCTTCATTTTGGTGTTATAGCTGCTGCTTTTCAGCTCCCGAAGCAGCAGGTAGCCCCCCAGACGGAAGCCGTAGCCGATGAACAGGATCGCCGCGATCGCCTTAAAGGTGTCCAGCTCCCGGGCATACACCGCCAGCAGGCAGATGCCGATGACGGAAATAGAAAGGCCGTAGCCGATAGAAATGAACCAGATGTACTTTTTGAAGCCGATGGTGCACACCAGCGCGGTCGCCGCCAGCAATATCCAAAATTCCGGGTAAAACAACATAACACAACACTCCCTCTTTCTGATTATAATGCTTCCCGTGCATCATCATTACACCTGAGCACGTCTCTGCTTGATAATATTATCACAATATCCTCCAAAATGCAAGCACCGACCTGTGCTGCCCCCGCCTTTCTTTTCCTCTGAAAAGTGCCGCTTTCGGCTTGCCAAAATACCGTATGTTGTGGTATAGTTTATTGTTAGTGGTAAGGAGGCGGAAAATATGGACGCTCGCAAACGGCACGTGTTTCTCTGGAAGGTATTTCGCACTGTATTCACACCCTTTTTCCGGCTTCGGGTCAATTACCGTCCTCAAAAGCATCCCATCGGCAGCGGATGCCTTGTCGTGTCGAACCATGTGACCGACCTCGACCCCATCATGCTCGGCATCACCGTGCACGATCCGGTCTATTTCGTCGCCTCGGACCACATCTTCCGCAAAAACTTCGCCGCGAAGCTGCTCCGCTGGGCGCAGGATCCCATCCTCCGCGTCAAGGGCACGACCGCCGGCGACACCGCGCTGACCTGCATCCGCCGTCTTCGCAAGGGCTATAATGTCGCGCTGTTTGCCGAAGGCAACCGCAGCTACAACGGCCAGACCTCCGCCATCATCGAATCCACCGCCAAGCTCGCCCGCAGCTCCGGTGCCACCCTCGTGACCCACCGCTTCCGCGGCGGCTACCTCACCAGCCCGCGCTGGTCGGGCTCGAAGCTGCGTAAGGGCAAAATGACCGGCGAGGTCGTGGGGGTCTACCCGCCCGAGCAGCTCAAGGCGATGAAGCCCGCCGAGATCGCCGAGATCATCCGCCGCGACATCTATGAAAACGCCTACGAGACCCAGCGTGCCTGGATGATCCCCTACAAAAGCAAAGCGCCCGCCGAGCATCTGGAGCGCGCGCTGTATCTCTGCCCCCGCTGCCGGAAGCTGAACACGCTGCATAGCCGCAGCGACGAGCTTTTCTGCGCCTGCGGTCTGCGTACGCGGCTCAATCAATACGGCTTCTTCGAAAACAAGGAGCTCCCCTTTGACAACGTCCTCGACTGGGATAAGTGGCAGGCGCAGACGCTCACGGAAATGCTCAAAACGCCCGCCGACGGTGCCATCGTTTCGGACACGGCGATCCGCCTCACCGAGGTCATCGACACCGAGACCCAGAACGAGCTCGGCTGCGGCGAGCTGCTCGCCTACCCCGACCGCTTCGAGCTTTGCGGGCAGATATTCCCCTTTGCGGACATCACCGGCATCAACCTCTCCGGCCCGCAGGGACTGGAGCTGAGCTGCGGCGGGCGGCACTGGTTCCTCTCCAGCGCCGAGGTGCGCGATTTGCGCAAATACGTCAGCATCTACCGCGCCGTCACCGACCCTGACAACATCCTCGCCATTTGACACAGACACAAGGCAACCTATTAAAGGAGTATAATTTCGTCTCCGAAGCGCGGTCAGCGCGACCCGCCCGCCGGGGGCGGGCGTAATCCGCAAGGGGCGTATGCCCCGAGGATTATGCCGGGCGAATTCACTTCGCCCGAGCAGATCAAATCACAACTTGTCAAAACTTGTTTTTTGACAAGCTGACACAGGAGACATACAGATGAACCGAATCGGCTTTGATAACGATAAATACCTGAGAGAACAGTCGGAAAAGATCCGCAAGCGCATTTCGAGCTTCGGCGGCAAGCTGTACCTTGAATTCGGCGGCAAGCTCTTTGACGATTACCACGCCAGCCGCGTGCTGCCCGGCTTCCGCCCCGACTCCAAGGTGCGTATGCTCATGGAGATGAAAGACGAGGCGGAGATCCTCGTGGTCATCAACGCCGACGACATCGA
>JAZUEL010000035.1:0-28817 GCA_045640125.1 Oscillospiraceae bacterium | reverse complement strand
GAACTCGGACACCTCGAAATGGTCGGGACCATCGTGTATCAGCTCACCAAGGATATGTCCGTGGAGCAGGTGAAGAAGCAAGGCTTCTCGGAATACTTCGTCGATCACACCGCGGGTGTCTATCCGCAGGCGGCATCCGGTACACCATGGTCCGCGGAGACCATCTCCGTCACGGGCGACATGATCGCGGACCTCACGGAGGATATGGGCGCGGAGCAGAAGGCACGCGTCACCTACGACAACATTCTCCGCATGGCGGACGATCCCGATGTCATCGACGCAATCCGCTTCCTGCGCGAGCGGGAGGTCGTGCACTACCAGCGCTTCGGCGAAGCGCTGCGTCTGGCAACGGAACGGCTCGATCAGAAGAACATCTACTGCATGAATCCGAGCTTCGATCGGTGAAACAAAAAAACGGGCGACGCTTGCCGTCCGTTTTTGCATTTTCCCGGCGGATGCGGTACAATGGAGAAAAAAGTCAAAGGAAGCTGTTCTATGAAATTCTTTCATCTCTCCGACCTGCATCTGGGAAAGCGCGTGAATGAGTTTTCCATGCTCGATGACCAGCGCCATATTCTCGCGCAGATCCTCGGAATGGCTGATGCGGAGAAGCCGGACGCGGTGCTGATATGCGGCGATGTGTACGACAAATCCGTGCCGTCGGCGGAGGCGGTACAGCTCTTTGACGGCTTTTTGAACGAGCTGAATGAACGCGGCCTCACCGTGCTCGTCATCAGCGGCAACCACGACTCGCCGGAGCGCATCGCCTTCGGCGGGCGGCTCATGGCGAAAAGCGGCGTGTATATGTCGCCGGTCTACGACGGACGGCTTGAGCCTGTGCGGCTTTCGGATGCATACGGCGCGGTGGACTTCTGGCTGCTGCCCTTTATCAAGCCGGCTCATGTGCGGCGCTATTACGGCGAGGAGGCGAGTGTCGAAAGCCACACCGATGCTGTGCGCTGTGCGTTGACGCATACGGAGCGGGATGCCGCGGCACGTCATGTGCTGCTGACGCATCAGTTCGTGGTCGGCGCGGAACGATGCGAGTCCGAGGAGATTTCCGTGGGTGGCACGGACGGCGTGGATGCCTCGGTGTTCGACGGCTTCGATTATGTGGCGCTCGGGCATCTGCACGGCCCGCAGCCCGTGACCCGCGAGACGATCCGCTATTGCGGAACGCCGCTGAAATACAGCTTCTCCGAAGTCGCTCATCAAAAATCCGTGACCGTGGTCGAGCTTGCGGAAAAGGGCGATGTGCGTCTCCGCACGCTGCCGCTGACACCGCGGCACGATATGCGCTGCCTGCGCGGAAACTATATGGAAGTGACCGCCCGCAGCTTTTACAGCGGCACGGCGACAGACGATTACCTCCGCATCACGCTCACGGATGAGCAGGACATCCCCGATGCCGTCGGCAAGCTGCGCAGCATCTACCCGAATCTGATGAAGCTCGACTATGACAATGCCCGCACCCGCGCGGCGGGCAATCTGACCGAGTGCGAAGCGGTGGAGCAACGTTCGCCGATCGAGCTGTTTGCGGAGTTCTACGAAAAGCAAAACAACCGGCCCATGGATGAGCTTCAGCGCAGTTTTGCCGAAAAACGAATGAAATCAATATGGGAGGCGGAGATATGAGACCGCTCGAACTGACCATCAGTGCATTCGGACCCTATGCGGGCTGCACGGTGCTGAATATGGACAAGCTCGGCGAGAGCGGGCTGTATCTCATCACAGGCGACACCGGCGCAGGCAAAACCACCATTTTCGATGCCATCACTTACGCCCTCTACGGCGAGCCGAGCGGACAGGCGCGTGAATCGGGGATGCTTCGCTCCAAGTATGCCGAGCCGGACACGCTCACCTATGTATGCCTGCGCTTCGCCTACGGCGGAAAGGAATACTTTGTCCGTCGCGTGCCGGAGCAGGAGCGTCCGGCGAAAAAAGGCAGCGGCATGACGGTGCAGCGGGCGGAAGCGGAGCTCACGATGCCGGACGGCAGCGTGGTGACGAAAAACCGCGAGGTGGATGCCGCCATACGGGATATCCTCGGCATTGACCGCGATCAGTTTTCGCAGATCGCCATGATCGCGCAGGGAGATTTCTTAAAACTGCTTCTGGCGGAGACAAAGGATCGGCAGCTCATTTTCCGGCAGATCTTCAAAACGGATTACTATTCCCGCTTTCAGGAAAGCCTGAAAACCGAGGCGATTATGCTGGGGCGGGAGTCGGACAATGTGCGTTCCGGTTTGGAGCAGTATGTTGCCGCGCTGCGCTGCCTGCCGGAGTCGCCGCTGGAGCCGCTTTTGGAAAATGCGCGGCAGCGGATGCTGCCGGACGAGGCAGTGAAAGTCCTGTTGGACGAGCTGCTTGCCTCGCTGCGGGAGGAGGAGAACAAGGGGCAGACCTCGCTGGCGGCGCTGGAAAAACAGCTCGAACAGCTTGACCGACAGCTCGGACAGGCACGGGAGATCGAGAAAAGCCGCGCCGCGCTGACGGAAACGCTGATGGAGCTCGTGAAGCAGACGCGGGAGCAGGAGAAAAGTGAGGAGGAGTATGCTGCGGCGGCGGCAGAGCTTCCGAAAGCCGAAGAAACGGAAAAGGAACTCGCGGTGCTGGCGCGGCTGATGCCGGACTATGAGGAACTCGCCGGATGGACAAAGCGCGTTCATCAGGATGAGACCGCGCTGCGCGAGGCGGCTTTTTCGCTGCAGCAGGTCAAGAGCCGCTGTCAACAAATGGAGGAACGGCTCGCCGCTGCCAAAGAGCAGCTCGGGCATCTACAGGGTTCGGGGGCGGAAGCGGAGCGGCTGCTTCGCCGGACGCAGGAGCTGGAGCGGCGGGGCGAAACGCTTTCGCAGGTCGGACGGCTTCTGGAGGAGGAAAAGCAGTTGGAGACGGCTTGCGCCTGTCGCCGGAGGGAATACCGACAGGCGGCGGATGCGTGGAAGCGTGAGGATGAAATTCTTTCGGAGCTGAATCTCGCTTATTTGGACGGACAGGCGGGCATACTGGCGCAGAGACTGGAAGAAAACAGACCCTGTCCGGTCTGCGGCTCCGTATCCCATCCGCGACCCGCGGAGCTGCCGGCTTCCGTGCCGACGCAAAGCCGTCTTGACGAAGCGGCGAACAAGGTCTCGCGGCTGCGTGATGAAGCGCAGCGGCTCGCATCCGCCGGAGCAGCTGCGGCGGCGGCATGGGAGGAAAAAAGCAAGCAATGCAAAGAGCTTCTGAGCAAGCTGTTTGATCTTGAACAGGATGTCCCTGACCGGAATAGGGTGGCATCGGAGCTGGCGGAAAATGAGACTGTGCTGAGGGCGATGCGGGAGAAGCTCGCAGCAGCCCGCGCGTCGGTGCAGCAGGCGGAGGAACTGGAAAAACGCCGTGCGGAATGGGAGGAGCAGTATCAAAATCTGCGGAGTGAGTGCAGCGTTCGGGAAAAGCAATATGCTTCGCTCGAAACCTCCTGTGAGCGCGTGCGGGAGACCGCGGAAGCCATGGCGAAAAAGCTGCCCTATGCCACGCGGGAGGAGGCGCTTCTTCAGCAAAGCGTTCTTCAAAGAAGGCGGGACGACATCCGCGCACGCCATGCCGCGGCGAGTGAACGGCAACAGAATGCCGCGCTGTCCGTCAAAGGCCTGCAGGAGCAGGCAGAGCTTCTGCGGGAGCAGCTCAGGGATACCGACGAGGTGGACACGGCGGCGCTGATGCGGCAGCGGGAAGAGCAGACCGAACAAAGGAAATCCGAGCAGAAAAAGCTGTCCGAGATCCACGCCTGCCTTGTGAATGATCGGACGCTGGCGGAGCATATCGCGGAGCAGAGCGCACATCTGATGGAGATTGAAACACGACGCATCTGGATGCAGGAGCTGGCGGACACCGCCAACGGAAAGCTGAGCGGACGCGAGAAGATCATGCTGGAAACCTACGTCCAGATGACCTGCTTTGACCGCGTGATCGCGCGCGCCAACACGCGCTTTATGATCATGTCGGAGGGACAGTATGAGCTCAAACGCAGCGCCGAAGCCCAGAATAACCGCAGCCAGAGCGGCTTGGAACTGGACGTGATCGACCACTACAACGGCACGGTGCGCAGCGTGAAAACGCTTTCGGGCGGGGAATCGTTCAAGGCTTCGCTGTCGCTGGCACTCGGCATGGCGGACGAGATTCAGTCCGCCGCCGGCGGGATACATCTCGACACCATGTTTGTGGACGAGGGCTTCGGCACGCTGGATGAGCAGTCCCTGCAGCAGGCGCTGAAAGCGCTTTCGTCGCTCGCGGAGGGAAATCGGCTTGTCGGCATCATCTCCCATGTGCCGGAGCTAAAAGAGAAGATCGACCGTCAGATCGTGGTCACGAAAGAGCGTAGCGGCGGCAGTCATATTCGCATCGTGAGCGAGGGAAGCTATTGAAATATAGGGGAATATGTGGTAAAATAAAAAAACTTTGTTAACAGATTATTCTCGGTTTGTCAATACTAGATAAGCGCACGCAAATCGGAGACGCGGCGATGTATTCCGCGGGAGAGGTTGAAGCAATATGGATGCTATTACACAGCTTTTGGCTGTGCCGCTCGGGGCGCTGACCCATCTGTGCTATACTCTGACGCAAAACTATGTTCTGGCCATTCTTCTATTCACCGTCATTACGCGCATCATATTGCTGCCGCTGAACGTGTGGCTGCAAAAAAACGGCATCAAGGTCGTGCAGATGCAGCCGGAGATCAACCGCATCAAGGCGCGTTTCTTCGGTGACCGTGACCGTATCAACGAAGAGACGGCGGTTCTCTATAAGAAATACAAATACCATCCCTCGGCCAGCGTGATCCCGCTGGTGATCCAGCTCATCCTGCTGATGGGCGTGGTGGCGGTCGTCCGCGAGCCGGAGCTCGCCGGAATGACACAGGCGGATATGGTCTGCTGGGGCGTGGATTATTTCCTCATCCCCGGGCAGGTGAAGGGCTGGTACCTGCTCTGGCCGCTGGCGGCGGCGCTGGCATCGCTGTGGCTGTGTCTGGGCGAAAACGCCGATCAGGTCCTGCAGGCGGAGCAAAACGCCTGGAACAAATACGGTCTGCTGGCGATCTCCGTCGGGCTCAGCCTCTATCTTGGCATCTTCGTCCGCTCGGGCGTGGTTTTGTACTGGACGATCGGAAATCTTCTGGCGCTGGCGCAGATCTACCTGCTCAACTGGTGGATCGACCCGCGTAAATACATCGACTATGAGGCGCTGGAGGAGAGCAAAAAGGAGCTCGCCGCCATGGATGCCCTCTCCGCGGGACAGAGCAAGGAGGCGAAGCGCCGCGAAAAAGCGGATTATAAACGCTTTTTCTCCGTTACCAACAAGCATTTGGTGTTCTATTCCGAGGGCAGCGGCTTCTATAAATATTTCCAGCCAGTCATCGACTGGCTTCTGAGCCACTCCAACATCATCATCCACTATATCACTGCCGACCCCGACGATCAGATCTTCAAAATTGCCGAATCCGAGGAGCGGATCAAGGCATACTATATCGGGCAAAAGCGCATCATCACGCTCTTTATGCGCATGGATGCCGATCTCGTGGTGATGACCACGCCGGATCTGGAAAACTTCTATCTCAAACGCAGCTATGTGCGCAAGGATGTGGAGTATGTCTATATCGACCACGGTCTCGGCAGCGATAATATGCTGCTGCGCGAAGGGGCGCTCGACCACTTTGACACTGTCTACTGCTGCGGCGCGCATATCGTGGAGGAGATCAAAGCCCTGTGCGCCCTGCGCGGCATCGAGCCCCCCACGCGTACGGTGGAGGTCGGCTTCCCGTATCTCGACGCGCTGACGGAGATGTACCGGCAGATGCCGCAAAAGGAAAAGCCGAAGAAGCAGATCCTTATTGCGCCGTCCCATCAGCCGGGCAATATCCTCGAAAGCTGCATCGACAAAATGCTGGACGAGCTTCTTCCGCTCGACTGCAAGATCATCGTTCGTCCGCACCCGCAGGCGCTGCGGCGCACACCGGCGGTCATTGAAAACCTGATCGCCAAATACGGTCAATACCCGCAGGAACAGCTTGAGATCCAGACGGATTTCTCCTCCAACGACACGGTGTATGAATCCGATCTGCTGATCACGGACTGGTCGGGCATTGCGTATGAGTTCAGCTTTGCCACGCTGAAGCCCTCGCTCTTTATCAACACGCCCATGAAGGTCATCAACCCCAACTGGCAGCAGATTGATGTGCAGCCTGTGGACTTTAAGCTGCGCAAGGCGCTGGGCGCAGAGCTCGTGCCGGACGGGCTGGACGGCATGGGCGAAACCGTGCGCGCCATTCTGGCGCAGCCGGAGAAGTCCTCGGCGCAGATCGCGGCGCTGAAGGAAGAAACGCTCTATAATCTCGGGAAATCGTCCCGTGCGGCGGGAAAATACCTCCTGTCGCGGATTCGGGAAATCAAGGAAAAAAAGAGGGAAGACACATGAAACTTATCTCCAAACTCTGCATCGTTTCCGGCATCGCTATGTTCTTTGTCATGGGCGCGCAGGCCTACATCGACCCCTCCGTTATGACCTATACCATTCAGGTCATCGCGGGTGTTGTTGTGGCGGTGGGCGCGGTCATCGGCATCGTCTGGACGCGCATCAAGAAAAAAGCCAAAGAAAAACTTAACATCGACCTCGACGGCAAAAAAGAAGCCGAGGGCGACGTGGTCGAATACGACGACGAGGAAGACTGATACAACGAAGGGGGCGAAAGCTCCCTTCGCTTATTTATTGACAAGATGCGGAAAGCACAGTATTATAAAGTAGATAAATTATGAACAGCGAAAGGCAGACTTCTTTCGCGGGTCAGGACGGATTATGCGCAATTTATACGCGGAACCGAAACATATTCAATCGCTCGCGGCGCGCCTTATGGGCTGCTCGCCGGAGGATGTTACGGATATTGAAACGCTGAAGCTGGGAATGACGAATCATTCCTATCTTTTCGCCTACCACGGGGGACGCTTCATTCTGCGCGTGGCGGGTGAGGGGACGGATAAGCTCATCGACCGTGAGCAGGAAGCGGCGGTGTATGCCGTGCTGGCGGGTCTGGATATATGCGACGAAGTCGTGGCGATCGAGCCGTCCAGCGGCTGCAAGATCTCTCGTTTCTATGAAAACGCCCGCGTCTGCGACCCGCTGAATGAGGCTGACCTCCGCGCCTGCCTCGCCAAGCTGAAAGCCTTCCATGACCGCGAGCTCGCGGTGGAGCACAGCTTCGATATATTCGGGCAGATCGAGTTCTATGAATCGCTGTGGGAGGGGAAGCCCTCCTGCTACGCCGATTACGCCGAAACCAAGACGAAGGTCATGGCGCTTCGGGAAGGTCTCGACTGCGCCGATGTGAAACAGGTTTTGACCCATATTGATGCCAATCCGGATAATTTCCTGTTTATCGGTGATGGCGAGATCCGCCTTATTGACTGGGAATACGCCGGTATGCAGGACCCATACGTGGATGTGGCAATGTTTGGCATCTATGCCATGTACGACCGCGAACGCATGGAGCGGCTGATCGACCTGTATTTTGACGGTGCCTGTCCCGCCAAAGCCCGCGCCCGCATCTATGCCTATATTGCCGCGTGCGGTCTGCTTTGGAGCAACTGGTGCGAGTATAAATATCAGCTCGGTGTCGATTTCGGCGACTATGCACGGGTGCAGTATGACTATGCCCGCGATTATGCACAAATGGCGCTCAAAGCCATGGAGGCGGCGGATGAAAAGGGAGGAGAAGCATGAATAAAAAGAAAAACGCCATGCGCCGCATCGATCCGGCGACGACCGTCATTCCCTTTGCCATCATTCTGATCCTCTGCGTGTTCTTCGTTCTCCGTCCCGAGAATTCAACGTCGGTCATCAGCGCGATTCGGGGCTTTTTGGGGGATGACCTCGGGCTCTATTACCTTATCATCGGTCTGGGCGTTTTGCTGGTGTCGCTGTACATCGCGTTTTCGGACATCGGAAAGATCGTTCTCGGCAAGCCCGACGAAAAGCCGCAATACAGCTTTTTTGCATGGGGTGCGATGATGTTCACCGCCGGCATCGCGGCGGATATCCTGTTTTATTCGCTCTGTGAATGGGTGCTCTATGCCAATGAGTCCCACATTGCGGAGCTCGGCTCGGTGCAGGACTGGGCATCGACCATCCCGCTGTTCCACTGGGGTCCCATCCCCTGGAGCTTTTATGCGACGCTTGCGGCGTGCTTTGGCTTCATGCTCCATGTGCGCGGCGTGAAGAAGCAGAAATATTCTGAGGCCTGCCGCCCCATTCTGGGCGAGCAGACGGATAAGCTCCCCGGTAAGCTCATCGACGTTTTGGCGGTCATTTCGCTCATCGCCGGTACCGCCACTACCTTCTCGCTGGCGACACCGCTGCTTGCCTCGTCGCTGTCAAGTCTGGTCGGCGTTTCTGCGTCCAAATGGCTCACCATCGTCATTCTGCTGGTGATCTGTCTGGTCTACACCGTCTCCGTCATGCGCGGTATGAAGGGTGTCAAGTGGCTCGCCAACTCCTGTATGTATATCTTTTTTGCGCTGCTCGCCTATGTGCTGATCTTCGGCGGTCAGGCGCGCTATACACTGGAAACCGGCTTTTCCGCCATCGGGAATCTGGCGCAGAACTTCATCGGTCTCGCCACCTGGACGGACGCACTCCGCAGCTCGAGCTTCCCGCAGAACTGGACAATCTTTTACTGGGCGTACTGGATGGTCTGGTGCGTGGCAACGCCCTTCTTTATCGGCAGCATATCCCGCGGACGCACAGTGAAGCAGGTCATTTTGGGTGCCTACGGCTTCGGTCTGGGCTCGACTTTTATCTCGTTCATCATCCTCGGGAACTACTCTCTTGGCTTGCAGACCTCCGGCGCGCTGGATGTTATGGCGCTGTATGCCGGCAGCGGCGATCTCTATGCCACGATCATGGCGATCGTAGAGACCCTACCGGTGCATGAGATCGTGCTCATTCTTCTCATTGGCGCGATGATCGCGTTTTATGCTACCAGCTTCGACTCGATCACGCTCGTCGCCTCGGCGTATTCCTACAGGGAATTCAAAGAGGGGGAGGAAGCCTCCAACGGTATGAAACTGTTCTGGGCGATTTTGCTCATCCTGCTGCCCATTGCGCTCATTTTCAGTGAGAGCAGCATGAACAATCTCCAGTCCGTGTCCATCATTGCGGCGTTCCCCATCGGCATTGTCATTGCGCTTATTATAGCGAGCTTCATCAAGGACGCGAAAAAGTATCTGAAAGAATAACGCAGTCTATTCCTATTGAAAAACGGACAGCCATGCGCCGCATGACTGTCCGTTTTCTGCTTTCAAAAATATGTATCGGTGCTATTTTTTTGTGTTTCTCAGAATGTCTTTGTCCAGTTGCCCCACGGAATCGGCGATGTTCACAAGGGAGATCGGCAAAATGTAGCTCTCAAACGCTGTTACGAAGAAGTCCGTGATGATGTCGAGGATCAGAACGAGGGCCAGGGCTTCCTCGGGTATTCCCATTTGCGCAAACAGGAGTGCATAGCTGGCGGCGGCACCGCCCGGGATCGGCGGCGTGGACAGGGCAATGACCGCGCTGACGATGACGGCGATGACGAGCCAGCCAACCGAACAGGACACCCCGTAGGTGGCGGCAAAATAGATCACGATAAGGACATCGTAACACGCGGCGACGGGGTTGTGCATGACCATGCCCAGCGGAATGGAGAAAGCCGCCGTTTCGTTGGCCACGCCGTAGCGTTTTGTCAGGGTGTTTACATTTTCGCCGAAGGATGCGGCGGAGGAGGCTGTCGTCAGGGATATGACGAAGGTGGAGAGATTCTTTTTGGCGACGGTGAAAAATCCTACGCCCTGCCGAATGGATGTATAGGCGCAGATCAGCAGCGTGATGACGACGAAGGACGCGGCCATGAAGACAAAGAATTTCCACATGGACAGGACGAGCGACAGAGAGCCGGACCAGATCATGTCCGTAATCAGGAGAAAAACGACGAAGGGCACAAGCAGACTGATCGCTTCCATCAGATACTGCACGACAAGGTTAAACTGTTCCACCGCGGAAACGAGCTGTCCCACCTTTCGGCTTTTGATGATGAGGGCGAGGCCGATGGCAATGGCGAGAAAAATGATTTGAAGGGTGTTGCCGTTGGAAAAGGGTTCGACGATGCTGGACGGGACAATGTCGAGGATCATCGTCAGGAGGGAGGATACGGTGCCGCCGTTCATGGTGCTTGCGGAAAAGCCGTTCCCGAGAAACGGAAAAAATAAAGCACCGACAAAAGCCCCGCAGACCGTCACCCCGAAGGAGTAGAGCAAAACCGATTTGCCGATACGGCCGAATATGCGTGAATCGCCGACCCCGCAGATGCCCCAGACCACCGACAGGAAGACCATGGGCCCCGCAATACAGCGCAGCAGATTGAAGAACATAGCGGTGATCGGTTCGACGACGAGGGAGAGAATCTGTTCCAGAAGTGCATCGGACAGGAAGGTGTTACCCAGAATGCCGACGAGAATGGCGACGGCGGCTACGATGCAGAGTCGGCGAATCATCTTTTTCTCGCGCTTCAGATTGAGAACCAGAATGTTTGTCCCGTCGCGGTATTCATAGGACGGGAGCTGACCGGAATAAACGGCGATGTCGTTTCCGCCCATGCCGTAGTCCGACACCTGAAGCGGGTAGGGGTCGATCTTTTCCCCGACCATCTCTATACAAACGTAATGGGTGAAAAAGTGCCGACCGAAGCTGAGTCTGCATTCCATGCCGCGTCCGCCGTGCCGGAGCCAGTAATCCAGCGCATTGTCTATGAGAAAACCGTAGCGAAGGGAGGATGCTTTGTCGATCTTCGCGGCTTTTGCGTATTCCTGGACGGACAGGACGGCCTTGTCCATGGCGGCCTCATCCAGAGAAAAGACAAGCTGACTTGTTTTTTTCTGTTTTTTCTGATGATTTGGCATAGTATCCTTCCGTGCTCCGTAAGCTTTGTCCTGAACTGTTTTCCGATGTCGCTGAAAAAAGTTGGAGGGTAGAAGAAAAGCCCACTCGATGGTGGGCTTTTCTTTATGGTCGGAGTGAGGTGACTTGAACACCCGGCCTCTTGGTCCCGAACCAAGCGCGCTACCAGCTGCGCTACACCCCGGCAAGTTACGCTGACGCTACGATAAAGCGCGTTTCCTGAAAAATCCGACGCGAACCCAGCGCAGCGGTTCGCGGAGGAAAAGGAAGAAGAGCGGAGCGCGGGAGCTTTCGCGTTTACGCGGAAGCGATTCGCAGCGCAGCATCTTCTGACGTGGAGCAGGTGAAGGGAATCGAACCCTCGTATTCAGCTTGGGAAGCTGATGTTCTGCCATTGAACTACACCTGCAAGCTTGAAGATTATACCACCCCTTGCCGAACAAAGCAAGCATAATTTTCACTCGCTCCGAATAACTTGTCCCGAGGTGAGAAATTTGAGCTTTTCGAGACTTTGCATCGCGGCGGTGCTGCTGTTCGCGGTGAGCTATGTGCATCTCTTCATGCCACTGTGGTTTGAACAGGCGAGACCGGTGTTGTCGGAAGCTGTGACCGAAGCACCGGCAGAGACGATCACGGTGACATTGCCGCCGTGGCTGCATCTTGCGTGATTCGCCGCTGCACATCGGCGCGGGCTTTCTCCTGGCGCTCGCGGCGCTGTATTTTTTCGGCGGGACGGATGCGCTGTGTGCGCTGCTGCTGGCGGATGCTTTACATGAGCTCGGTCATGTTCTTGCGCTCGTTTTAACGGGAACGGAGATCGTGTCTGTGGAGCTGTGCGCGGCGGGCGCGGTGATTCGCTGCGGGGCGTTCCGCTCGGACAAAGCGGAGGCACTGTGTGCGGCGGCGGGACCCTTGGCGGGCATGTTGGCGGGCGCGGCGGGCGTGGTGCTGCCCTTTGATTTTTGTCGTTATACGGGCGCTGTCGCGCTTTGCGCCTCGGTGTTCAATCTGCTGCCTGCGCTGCCGATGGACGGAGGCTGGCTGCTGATGCTCGCGGCATCGAGGTACCTTGATCCGCCCGCTGCGGACACGCTGCTGCGCGTAACGGGAAACCTCTGCGCCCTCGGGATCGTGCTGCTCTCGGCGCGGCTGCATCTGATCGTCGGGATCGCGGCGGGAATTTATCTGGTCGCTCTTGTCAATTTTCCGAAAATGCGGTAAGATACACAGTATGGAAATGACAGATAAAATGGATGCCCTGCTGCGGCGGGTGCAGCGTCCTGCCCGCTATACCGGCGGCGAATACAATCAAATTGTCAAAGATAAGTCCGAAGTGGATGTCCGCTTCGCGTTCTGCTTTCCGGACACTTACGAGATCGGAATGTCCAATCTCGGTATGCGCATTTTGTATGGTGCCCTGAACGAGATGGACGGCGTGTGGTGCGAGCGCGTGTTTGCCCCGTGGGGCGATATGGCGGAGGAGATGCGGAAAGAGCATATTCCGCTCTGGGCACTCGAATCCGGCGACCCGCTTTCCGATTTTGACATCATCGGCTTCTCCTTCGGCTATGAAATGGCATACACCACCGCGCTTGATATGCTGGATATGGGGGGTGTGCCCATCCGTGCGGCTGACCGCCAATCGCTCTCACCGCTCGTCGTCTGCGGCGGCACCTGCGTATGCAACATCGAGCCCATGGCGGATTTCTTCGACCTCTGCTTCCTCGGTGAGGGCGAGGATATGGACCGGGAGCTCGTACTGCTCTACCGCGAGGCGAAGAAAGCGGGATGGGGCAAGGATGAATTTTTGCGCCGTGCCGCACAGATTCAAGGCGTATATGTGCCGAGCCTGTACGAAATCGAATACAATCCCGACGGGACTCTGAAAAGCCTCACGGCGAAGGACGGCGCGCCCGCTAAGGTCAAAAAGCGCATCATCGAAAACCTGGACGAGAGCTATTATCCCACGCATCCCATCGTTCCCTCGACGGAGATCGTCCATGACCGTATCTCGCTGGAGCTGTTTCGCGGCTGCATCCGCGGCTGCCGCTTCTGTCAGGCGGGCTACACCTACCGCCCCGTGCGCAACCGCAGCATGGAACGCTGCCTCGAACTGGGCAAAGAGGCGCTGGCGGACTCCGGCTATCAGGAACTGAATCTCTCCAGTCTCTCGACGAGCGACTACCGCGAGCTGTCCCCGCTGTGCGACGGACTGCTCGATTACTGCGAGCCCAAGGGTATTTCGCTGTCGCTGCCGAGTCTGCGGGCGGACAACTTCTCGCTCGACATTATGAGCCGCGTGCAGAAGGTGCGTAAAAGCGGCCTGACCTTTGCGCCCGAGGCGGGCAGTCAGCGCCTGCGCGACGCTATCAACAAAAACGTCCGCGAGGAGGATTTGCTCGAATCCTGCAAAAACGCCTTTTCCGGCGGCTGGAACGGCGTGAAGCTCTATTTCATGCTCGGTCTGCCGACGGAGACGGACGAGGATGTTGTCGGCATTGCCGAGCTTTCCAAAAAGGTTTTGTGGACATGGAAGCAGAACGCGGCGAACAAAGCCCGCGGCGTGCGCATCACGGTGTCCACCTCGGAGTTTGTCCCCAAGCCGCACACGCCTTTCCAGTGGGCGGCGCAGGTGACGCGTGAGGAGTATCTCCGCCGCGTGCATCTGCTTTCCGATGCCATGACCGCCAAAGCGATCACCTACAACTGGCACGATGCCGAGACCAGTCTGGTCGAGGCGGCGCTCGCCCGCGGTGACCGCCGTATGTCTGCCGTGATCGAGGAGGTCTGGCGGCAGGGCGGACGGCTTGAAGGCTGGAGCGAATATTTCAGCTTGCAGCGTTGGTTGGACGCTTTCGAAAGCTGCGGACTCGATATTGATTTCTATGCCACGCGCGAGCGCCCGCTGGACGAGCTTCTGCCCTGGGAGCACATGGACATGGGTGTGCGGCGGGAGCACCTCGTGCACGAGTGGGAGCAGGCGCAGAAAGCCGAGCTTTCACCGGATTGCCGTGCCAAATGCTCCGCCTGCGGCGCTGCCGCGCTGCTGAAAGAGGGTGTGTGCCGTGGATAAGCTGCGACTGCAATTCACCAAAACCGGCCGCGCCGTCTACATATCCCATCTCGACCTCATGCGAACGCTTCAGCGCGTGTTCTTCCGCGCGGGGCTGCCGCTGCGCTACTCTGAGGGCTTCAACCCCCACGCGAAGATATCCATCGTTCTGCCGCTTTCGGTCGGCACCTCCAGTGTAACGGAGTATCTGGATTTCTGGCTCACGGAGGATGTGCCGCTCGGCGATATTGTGACACGGCTCAACGCTGCCATGCCCGAGGGCATCGAGGCGTTGGATGTGTGGGAGGCGGCGACGAAAGGCGCGGAGCTCAAATGGATCGAGCTCACGGGTCGCTTCACCGGCTGTCGGAATGCGGCGTTTTATAACGAGTTTTATAAACAGGCGGAGTTGGTCGTTACCCGCCGTACCAAACGCGGCGAAAAGACGGAGGACATCGCGCCCTATATCCGCAAAGCTGCGTTCACGGATGAGCCGGACGGCGTGAGCTGCTCGGTCATCCTTTCCGCACAGGAGCCCACCGTCAGCCCCGAGCTTTTTGTTTCGGCACTGGGGGAGAACGCACCGGCGTATTTCCGCTTTGAACGTGTGAAGGCGTATCGCGCCGACATGACAGCGTTTAAGTAAAATAAAAATACTGAAGGAGAACGTCATGCTGAAAACCAAAAAGACGCTTTATCGCATTATCCTCGTGTTCAATCTGATCTGCATTGCGGCGGCGTTGTGCGCCTGCGTGCTGACGCTGGTGAGTGCGGCGGCCAATGCCTGGTCGCGCATCAGCGGTGTGTGTGCGTTGGTCGCGCTGGTCTTTGCGGCCTTTTACATCCTCAAGGGTTACGGCAAGGACGCGGCGCGCTATTTCAAGCTCTTTGCGCTGCTGTTTGCGCTGTCGGAGTTTGCCTCGCTGCTTGTGATCGGCACGACGGTCAACGAGGGGATGCCCGTCCTGATCTCCGGCATCCTGTTTGCCATTGTGCTGTTCATGGCGATCGGTCTGGACGTTGGCAAGGGACGCTCTCTTGTCCTGTGCGCGATCGTGGTGGCGCTGGCGGTGACGCAGCTTGTTCTGAGCATTCAGAACGAGCCGGGTGTGCTGCTGGGCGGCACAGTCTACGGGACGCTCGCCATGCTGCGAAACGCCGTCAAGGTGCTGCTTTCCTGCCTGTTCGGCATCATGGTCTACGCCAAGTATGTTGATAAGACGCTGCGCGGAACAAAATAAATCACTTCCTTTTCATCAATGTGAATGAGCTGCCCGTTTCGGGGCAGCTCATTCGCTTATACAGACCGAAAATGCCCTTGACAAAAATCCTCTACGATTGTAGAATAATGACGTTCTACAGATGTAGCGGATTGGAGATGCACACATGGAAAAGAGCTTTTCGCGCCTGCCGGACGGGGAACTGGAGCTGATGCAGGCGCTCTGGGAGATGGAGCCGCCGGTGGAGCGTTCGGCGCTGGAGGCAGCGATGAACAAGCGGCATCCGCTTGCGTCCACGACGATATTGACCATGCTTTCGCGTCTGGCGGACAAGGGCTTCCTCCGAATTGAGAAACAGGGGAGAGGCAATCTCTATACACCGCTGATCTCCAGACGGGACTATGCGGCGCAGGCGAGCCGCAGCTTTCTGGATCGGATGTTCGGCGGCTCTCTGCTCGGTTTTGCCGCAGCATTAAACGACAGCGGTGTGAGTAAGGAGGAGCTTGCGGAGCTTCGGGCGCTTTTGGATAAGGGGGAGCTATGATCGCCTATCGCGTGTATACGGCTCTGTTTACGTCGCTGTTTGCGGGGATTCTGACCTTGACGGTCTTTTCCCGCATCCGACGCTATGAGCAGACGGCTAAGCTTAGGGGCGGAAGCTGGGATTATTATGATTTTCTGTGGTTTTCGCCCATTCTCATGGCGGTGCTTGTGCTCGGCGCAGCGTTATGGTGCGCTCTTTGCATGGGCGCGGCGGACGGCGCGGCGTTTTTCATTGGAAAGGCGCTGGCGTTCGTGATCGAGCTGAGCGTTTTTTATGCGATCCTGCGGCTTTTTCTGCCGCTGCTCCGACGCTGTTTCTCCCCGCAGACCTGCTCGTGGCTGTGGATGCTGCCCTGTGTGCTCCTTTTTCTGACGACACGCGTCGCGGACAGAGTCGCGAGTGAAAGCGGTACACTGTTCGCACGCCCTCTGACACTTCACATCCCGGCTCGGACGCTGTATATTCTCGGTGGGGTGTGGCTGGCGGGGGCGGTGCTCGTTCTCGTGCGGCAGTTTGTATCCCACAAGCACTTTCGCCGCGCAGCGCTGATCGGCGCGGAGTGGGAGACGGATGAACGTCTGCTTCGGCTGTGGGAGGAAGCGCAAAAGCAGGCGGAGGTCACGCCCCGCCACCGCCTTGTCCGCGCCCCGGCGGTGTCGTCGCCTATGGTGATCGGGCTGCGGCAGTCAAAGCAGCACCTTTTCCTGCCTCCGGCGGACTACACGGACGAGGAATTGGAGCTTATCTTTCGGCATGAGCTGTGGCATCTGCGCCGCAATGACGTATATCTCAAGCTCTTTTGGGCGATCGTGCGCTCGCTGTGTTGGTTTGATCCGCTGATGTGGTCGGCACTGCGGCAGTCCGCGCAGGACGTGGAGCAGGCGAACGACGAAGCCGTGCTGCGCGATGCGGACGACGAGACGCGGCGGCGGTATGCAGCGCTTTTGCTGCATACCGGCGATGACCGTGGCTTCACCACCTGCCTGTCCGCGGAAGGGAGGTCGCTCAAACGACGTGTGGAGCTTGTTCTCCATCCGCAGGAAAAGCGCGGTGGGGTTTTCCTGATGGCGCTGCTCGCGGCGGTCATTGTCCTGCTTGGAGGCTTCATCCGTGTGGAGGGAAAAATCGGTACGGCGGGCGAGCTTGTCTGGTCGGAATTGGCGGGCGAGCCGAAGCTGGAAATGGTGGTTGTCGATACGGACGCGGTGCGGACGGACAATCCCGCCGCCGAGTGGTTGGGCCTCGACACGGCGAGACTCTATCCCGAGGACATAGCCGCCGATGCGTTGCTCGCCTATATTCAATCGCTGGATGTAAGCCGCGAAGCGAAATGGACGCATTATCCCGATACCCTGCGTGCCTTGCTGGAGCTGGTGTATCCCTATGGACGGATCTTGCTGCTGCCGCCGGAACCGGGTATGTCCGGCGAGGGCGAGTTTCTGGTGAGCAACAAGCGGAGCGGCGTATTGTACTGGCGCGTGGAATCGGAGCTCGACTGGGAATATATCGCGGCGTGTCTGAATGCGCCGTAGCGGCTACATATATGCAAAACAGCGAGCTGCCCGAAGGCGGCTCGCTGTTGTCTGTATGGGATGGGTAATTCAGATGGTCCCGCGCAGGTCCTTGTCGGCGTATTTCTGCTTGACGAAGATCAGGGCAACAAGCGCCAAGACCGCGGTGCCGACAAACAGGGGATAGAGGTCGGCGAATCCTCCGAGAACAAGGAAGGACAGCGCCCAGACCACGACGGAGACAATCAGGTTGAGCCATGCCAGGGTAAGCGATGGTTTCTTCATAAGATTCTTACGGAATGCCAACAGGCAGACGCAGACGGCCACGCACACATCCGCGGCGATGCCGAGAACGTTGAAGATGCACGCTGCCGGTGTGCCCCAGCCCGGGACGGACGTGGCGAAAGTGATCCCCGCAACGACGGCGTAAACGGCTTCCACAGCGTAGACGATCATGAAAAATTTATAAAACTTTGCGGCTCTTTTTGTCGCACCGAAGAAGAGATAGAGAATGCCCGAGCCCAGACCCAGCATCAGCAGGATGCCGAGGATTATGTCCGTGGCAAGAGTGTTCGGGTTTATAAAGCCGATGATTTGCAAAACGAAAGCAACACCGATCAGCAGAACGGCAATGGCGGAGCTTGCTTTTTTCTGGTCTTCCATGAAAAGTCCATCCTCTCCCAAAGTTTTGAGCGTCCAAAGCCCTTTTTCATATTATAGCGCATGGACGCGGATGGCGCAAGATGAAACCCGAAGAACGCACTTTTTGCCTGAATTCGGAGATTTTGCACGCAGAAGACCCTGACAAGACGGACGCTTGGACGGAAAATAGAAGAAACATCTGCACGGCGGATAAAAATCCGAAAAAATGCTTGCAATCTCGGCGCTTCTATGCTATTATACTATAGCTTGCGCCCCTGTGCGCACGATCAGGGCGGTCCGCTGCCGCGTTTCATCCACGGTATGAACGTCACATAAAGGAAGGATAGATTATGGATCTCATCAAGACTCTGACCGAGAACTACATGAAGCCCGAGCTTCCCACCATGAACGTCGGCGACACCGTCCGTGTCGTTGTGCGCATCAAGGAAGGCAACCGTGAGCGTAATCAGGCCTTTGAGGGCACGATCATCGCGAAGAAGCACGGCGGCATTAACGAGACCATCACCGTGCGCCGCATCTCCTACGGCGTGGGTGTTGAGAAGGTCTTCCCGGTCCACTCTCCCACGATCGTTTCCGTGGACACCGTTCGCCGCGGCAAAGTTGCCCGTGCGAAGCTGTACTACCTCCGCGGCCGCGTCGGCAAAGCCGCCAAGGTCAAGGAGCGCATCTGATTTTCAGGAAAAAGCAGGGACTGTTTGCAGTCCCTGCTTTTTTTATATCATTGCTTGCAAGACTTGGCTTACTGGTGTATAATACCTTGTCATAAAAATGGGGGAGTATACATGAACGAACGCAAACGCCTGCCGGAAAGCGGGCTTTGGGATAGAGAAGTGTATGAATGGCTCCAATGCCTGGTGGCGGCGCTGGTCGTGTGTCTGCTCGCGTTCAGCTTTTTTGTCCGCGTGGTGAACGTGGTGGGAAACTCCATGGTGCCGACGCTGATGGACAGGGAAATGGTGCTCATCTCACGGCTGGAGCAAAGCTATGACGCGGGAGAGATCGTCGTTCTGCGCCAGGAGAGCTTTAAGGCCGAGCCTATCGTCAAGCGCGTGATCGCGACGGCAGGACAGACCGTCGAACTCGACACGGAAAACGGCATCGTGTATGTGAACGGTGAGGCGCTTGACGAGCCCTATATCAACGAGCCGACCTACCGCGCCATCGACTATGAAAAGCCGGTCACGGTGCCTCTCGGCTGCGTGTACGTGCTGGGCGACAACCGCAACAACTCCGTGGACAGCCGTTCGGACTTGATCGGCTGTGTGGATACGCGCTGCATTCTGGGGCGGGTGGTCTTCCGCCTCTGGCCCTTTGACCGCATCGGTGCTTTTACGGGCGCATAAAGGAGATTCGCATGGAAGAAGAAAAAATGCCGCAAGTGCCGGATGAAGAACAGAAGCTCGACCTTGCCAAGGAGCTCTATGAGTGGGTGCAATGCGTCGTCGTGGCGCTGATGGCGTGCGTGCTGATGTTCACCTTTCTCGGCCGTGTGATTGACGTGATCGGTCCCTCGATGGAGGACACCTTCTACACCGGACACAAGGTTATCGTGACGCGCCTTGCCGGTAATTATGAGCAGGGCGATGTGGTCGTTCTGCGGAAAAATACCTACGGCGAGCATCCCATCATCAAGCGCGTGATCGCGACGGCGGGGCAGACCGTCAGCATCAATTTCGCCACCGGCACCGTCTATGTTGACGGCGTGGCGCTGGACGAGCCCTATACGAAAGAGCCGACCTATGCGCAGGAGGATTTCTATCAGCCGGTCTATGTCCCCGAGGGCTGCATCTTCGTCATGGGTGACAACCGCAACCACTCGCAGGACAGCCGCTACAGCCTTATCGGCTGCGTCGATACGCGCTATGTGCTCGGCAAAGCGGTGTTTCAGATTTGGCCGTTGAACAGGATCGGCACCGGTTTTATGACCGACGCATTTGACAAGTAAGGAAAAAGGATTTTTCTATGGCAACGGTACAGTGGTTTCCCGGACACATGAAAAAAGCCGAGCGCATGATGCTCGACAATATCAAACTGGTGGATGCCGTCTGTGAGATCGTGGACGCGCGCATCCCGTATTCCAGCCGCAATCCCGACCTTGACGAGATCATCGCGGGGCGCAAGCCGCGGCTCGTCATCCTCAACCGCGCCGATCAGGCGGACCCCTCCGTGACGGTGCTGTGGCGGGACTATTACCGCCAAAACGGTGTCGCGTTCATGGAGTGTGATGCCCGCAGCGGACGCGGCGTGAAGGATTTTTCGCAGAAAATTCGCGAGATCACGGGGAAAACCGGCCCGCTTCGCGCCATGGTGGCGGGCGTGCCGAACGTGGGCAAATCCACCTTTATCAACAAGGTCTCCGGACGCAAGGCGACGGCGACTTCCGACCGCCCCGGTGTCACCCGTGGCAAACAGTGGGTGTTCGTGGATAATCAGCTCGAATTGCTGGACACGCCGGGCATCCTCTGGCCGCGCTTTGACGACCCCGCCGTGGGCGAGCATCTGGCGTACACGGGCGCGGTGAAGGACTTGGTGTTCGATGTGGAGGATCTCGCGGCGCGGCTTCTGGTGCTGCTGCGGGAGTTCTATCCGCAGGCGGTCACAGAGCGCTACAAGATCGAGCTCGACCCCGACGCGATGCCGTGGGAGCTGCTCGAGGCCTGCGCCCGCAAGCGCGGCTTTCTCATGGCGCGCGGCGAGGTGAACACCGAACGCATGGCGAACATCTTGCTGGATGAATTTCGCGGCGGAATGCTGGGGAGGATCAGTCTTGAACGACCCGATCGATCTGTGGGAACTGCAAAATGAGCTGTCGGACGGCTGCGAAGTCGTCTGCGGCGTGGATGAAGCCGGACGCGGACCGCTCGCGGGGCCGGTCTGTGCCGCCGCGGTCATTTTGCCGAAAAACCTCGTCATCGAGGGCCTGAACGACTCCAAAAAGCTGACGGAGAAAAAGCGCGAGGCGCTGTATGACGAGATCGTGAAAAACGCGGTGTCCTATGGCATCGCCTTTGCGTCCGTCGAGGAAATCGAAGAAATCAATATTCTCTCGTCGGCGCTGCTCGCCATGAATCGCGCGATCGCGCAGCTCGACCCGCAGCCGCAGCTCGCGCTCATTGACGGAAATACCACGCGCAGCATCGCGCTGCCCGCCAAGGCTGTAGTCGGCGGCGACGGGAAATGTGCGGCTATCGCTGCGGCATCCGTGCTCGCCAAGGTTTCCCGTGACCGTCTGATGCTGGAGCTTGCGAAGGAGTATCCGCAGTACGGCTTTGAAAAGCATAAGGGCTACGGCACCAAGGCACATTACGCCGCCCTGGACGAATACGGTCCCAGCCCCGTCCACCGTTTGAGCTTTTTGAAAAAATACTATGCCAAGTGAAGCAAAGCTGCTCGGCGCGTGGGGCGAGGATGCAGCATCAAATTTTTTGAAAAAACACGGATATGCCGTCATTGGGCGCAACTATTCCTGCCGCCTCGGAGAAATTGACATCATTGCCGAAAAAGGGGCATACGTCGTCTTTGTCGAGGTGAAGCTCCGTAAAGATGACCGCTTTGCTTCCGCGGCGGAGTTTGTCACGGCGGCCAAGCAGCGGCGCATCATTTTGGCGGCGGAGCTCTGGTTCAGCCAAAATCCCACGAAGCGCCAGCCGCGATTCGATGTCATCGAGGTCTACGCCCCCGAGGGCTGGCACACGAAAAACCCTGTTATTAACCACATAGAGGATGCGTTTGAATTATGAAATACGTCAGCACCAGAAATGAAAACGACAAAATCACGGCCTCGCAGGCGATCATCCGCGGTCTCGCGCCGGACGGCGGTCTTTATGTACCGGAGACTATCCCGCAGGTGGATGAAGCCTTCATCCGCTCGCTGAAAGCGCTCGATTATCGCGGACGCGCCGAGAAGATCCTCGGGCTGTATTTGGAGGAATTTTCCGAGGACGAGCTGCGCGAGATCGTCGCGGCCTCCTATGCGGAGAACTTCGATTGCGAGGAAAAGGCGAAGCTGTATCGGCTCGACCCGCTGACCGGCTGTCTCGAGCTGTGGCACGGGCCGACGGCGGCGTTTAAGGACATGGCGCTGCAAATCATGCCGCGGCTGCTGGTGGCATCGCTGCACAAAAACGGGGAGGAGCGGACGGTCTGTATTCTCGTTGCTACCTCGGGCGACACCGGCAAGGCGGCGCTGGAAGGTTTTTGCGATGTTCCGGGCACGAAGATCATGGTGTTCTACCCCCGCGACGGCGTTTCGCAGGTGCAGAAGCTGCAAATGGTGACGCAGCAGGGGAGCAATGTCAAGGTCACCGCTGTCAACGGCAATTTCGACGATGCCCAGACCGGCGTGAAGAAGATCTTCGGGGATAAAGATTTTGCTGAAAAGCTCAACGAGCGCGGCTATTTCCTGTCGTCCGCCAACTCCATCAACTGGGGTCGGCTCCTGCCGCAGATCGTCTACTATTTCTCCGCCTACTGCGACATGGCGGACGGCGAGGACTTCGAGCTCGGCGAGGAGATGGATTTCTGTGTGCCCACCGGCAACTTCGGCGACATTCTCGCCGGATGGTTTGCCAAGAAAATGGGACTGCCCATCCGCAAACTGCTCTGCGCCTCCAACGAAAACCGCGTGCTGACGGACTTCTTTGAAAGCGGCGTGTACGATTCCAAGCGTCCGTTCTATCTTACTTCCTCACCCTCGATGGATATTCTGGTTTCCAGCAATCTGGAGCGCCTGCTGTATTACTTCTGCGGCGCGGAGACCGTTCGCGACTGCATGGCGAAGTTAAGCGAAACAGGAAAATACTCTGTTTCGGAAGATGCTATGGCTGCCATGCGGGAGGATTTTGCGGCGGGCTGCTGCGGCGAGGATGCCTGCAAAAAGACCATCGGGGAATATTGGAGCAAAGAGCACTACCTCATGGACACGCACACCGCGGTCGGCGTGCGCGTGTTGGACGATTACCGCGCCGAGACGGGCGAGATCATGCCCTGTGTGGTGCTGTCCACGGCGAGCCCCTTTAAGTTCTGCGCGGCGGTGCTGGATGGTATAGGCGAACAGATATCGGAGGAAGGCGCGAAGCTCGTGGACGAGCTGGCGGAAAAAACCGGCGTTCCGGCACCGAAGCCGCTCAGTGGTCTGAACGAGCGCGAGCTGCGCTTCGAACGCTGGGTCGAGACAGACGATATGCCCGCGGCGGTCGCGGAATTTCTGGCGTAAAGCTATGTAGAGGGCGGAGAAACCGCCCCCTAAGGTCACACGCAGTTCCAGTTGTCCAGAGGACGGTAGGTGCCGCAGAATGTTTCCTGCTTTTCGGATGCGGACTCGTCCTTGACATCGATGTGCGACGCCGTGCAGGCGTTACCCATAGCGTGGTACTTACAGCTTTCCACGCTGCAGCAAACGCCGCTGATCGAGCTTCTGCAAGCTTCACATTCACCCATTACGAATCACCTCGGCTCTAGTTTGCGTCGGGGCAAAGGATTTATGCCATGTCACTTTATGCCATCGGCGACCTGCATCTCTCCTTCGGCAAGGATAAGCCGATGGACGTGTTCGGCGGGCGCTGGGAAAACTACGTGGAAAAACTGAAAAACGGCTTCTCTGCGCTGAGCGATGACGATGTGACGGTCCTGTGCGGCGATATCAGCTGGGGAATGTCTTTGGACGAAGCGGCGGAGGATTTCAAATTCATCGAGGCGCTGCCCGGGAAGAAGATCATCCTCAAGGGCAACCACGATTACTGGTGGTCGAGCGGCGCGAAGATCGAACGTTTTTTTGCGGAGCAGGACATCAAAACGGTTTCCATCCTCCATAACAATGCCTTTCCCTACGGCGAGAACATCTCCGTCTGCGGCACGCGCGGCTGGTTTTACGAGGAGGAAAAGGGCGGCACGCACGACAAAAAGCTCATCGATCGCGAGGCGATGCGGCTGGAAGCCTCGCTGAAAGCGGGCGGCGAGCGGGAGAAATATGTCTTTCTCCATTATCCCCCGAAATACGGGCAGTATCAGTGCAAAGAGCTGCTGACGCTTTTGAAGCAATACGGCGTGAAAGTCTGCGCCAGCGGGCATTTGCACGCGGACAGCATCCGCCTTGCGTTCAACGGCATCCACGAGGGAACGCGCCATCTCTGCGTCAGTGCGGACGCGGTGGATTTCAAGCCCGTAAAGCTCGTATGATTTTTGTTGAAAACTTCGGTTTAGAATGATATAATAAAATTTAGTGTAAATATAACCAATTAAGGAGTAAATCAGATGCAAGTCAAGAATTTGGAAAAGAAAGAAAAATCCGTCGTGACCTTTGATGTCCTTGTCAGCGCGGAGGAGTTTGAAAAAGCTCTCCAGACCGCGTATGCCAAGAATCGCGGCAAGATTTATCTGCCCGGCTTCCGCAAGGGCAAAGCCCCCCGCCAGGTCATTGAGGGTATGTACGGCAAGGACGTTTTCTATCAGGATGCCGCCGATGAAGTCGCTCCCGCGGCTTTCCAGTTTGCCGTGGAGGAGCAGAAGCTCCGCAACGTCGGCTCTCCCGCCATGACCGCGATGAACGTGTCCGACGACAAGGAACTGACGCTCGGCTTCCAGACCGCTGTCTGGCCCGAGGCGAAGCTCGGCGAATACAAGGGGCTCAAGGCGGAGCGCGCCGAGACCAAGATTACGGACGAAGAAATGGATGCCGAGGTCGCCCGCGCGCAGAAGCGTGCCGGTCGTGTCGTCACAGTGGAGCGCGAGGCGAAGATGGGCGATACCGCCGTCATCGACTTCGAGGGCTCCGTGGACGGCGTTCCCTTCGAGGGCGGCAAGTCCGAGGGTCACAGCCTTGTGCTGGGCTCCAACGTGTTCATCCCTGGCTTTGAGGATCAGGTCGTCGGCATGAAGGCGGGCGAGGAGAAGGACATCAACGTCACCTTCCCCGAGGACTATCAGGCCGAGAATCTCAAGGGCAAGGCTGCCGTGTTCCACGTTAAGTGCAACGAGGTCAAGGAAGAACAGCTTCCCGAGCTGGACGACGAATTCGCCAAGGACGTTTCCGAATTCGACACCCTTGCCGAGTATAAGCAGTCCATCCGCGACCGTCTGCAGAAGAACGCCGACGAGGCGGCGGACGATGCGTTTAAGTCCGCGCTGCTCGAGCAGGCGACCGAAAACATGGAGGTCGAGATCCCCGAAGCTATGGTGCAGGAGCAGATCGACAACATGGTCAATGAGCTGGCACAGAATCTCCAGTATCAGGGTCTGAGCATTGAGATGTACCTCCAGTACATGGGACAGGATGTCAAGACCTTCCGTGAGACCCAGCGCGAGCAGGCCGAGAAGCGCTGCCGTCTGGAAGTCCTCGTGGATAAGATTGCCGAGGTCGAGGGCATTGAGGTCACCGATGAGGAAGTCGCTGCGGAGTACGAGCGCATCGCGGATCAGTATTCCACCAGCCTCGAGACCGTCAAGGGCGCTGTGCCCGAAGATGCCGTGCGCGGTGATATGCGCGTCCGCAAGGCGGCCGAGCTCGTGTACGAGTCCGGTGTTGCCGGCAAGCCCGCCGCGAAGAAGACGGCGGCGAAGAAAGCACCCGCAAAGAAGGCCGCCGAGGGCGAGGAAGAAAAGAAGCCCGCTGCGAAGAAAGCTCCCGCGAAGAAAGCCGCTGAGGGCGACGCGGAGAAAAAACCTGCCGCGAAGAAGGCTCCCGCGAAGAAGGTCGCCGAGGGCGAGACGGAGAAAAAACCTGCCGCCAAGAAGGCTCCCGCGAAGAAGGCTGCCGAGGGTGAGGAAAAGCCCGCCGCCAAGAAGCCTGCCGCGAAAAAGACCACGAAGAAAGCCGACGCGGAATAAGTCCCGCAGGAATTGGATAGGCTTCCAAGGAAAGGAGCGGTATTTATGAGTTTAGTACCCTATGTAGTGGAACAGACCTCCCGCGGGGAGCGTTCCTATGATATTTTCTCGCGTCTTCTGAACGACCGCATCATCATGCTCTCGGAGGAAGTCAACGACACCACGGCATCGCTGATCGTGGCGCAGCTTCTGTATCTGGAGGCGCAGGACCCCGACAAAGACATCCAGTTCTACATCAACTCCCCGGGCGGCTCCGTGACCTCCGGCTTCGCCATCTACGACACCATGCAGTACATCAAGTGCGACGTGTCCACGATCTGCATCGGCATGGCGGCATCCATGGGCGCATTCCTGCTCGCGGCGGGTGCCAAGGGCAAGCGCATCGCGCTGCCGAACGCCGAGATCATGATCCACCAGCCCTCCGGCGGAAGCAAGGGGCAGGCGGCGGACATCCAGATCCAGGCGGAGCAGATTCTGAAAACCAAGGCGAGACTGAACAAAATTCTGGCGGAAAACACCGGCAAGACGGTAGAGCAGATCGAGCGCGACTGCGATCGCGACCACTGGCTCACGCCGGAGGAGGCCAAAGAATACGGCCTGATCGACCAAGTTATTTATAAGAGGTAAACTTTTATGCCCAATCGGGATGATAAAAAAACGATCCGATGCAGTTTCTGCGGTAAGCCCCAGTCGGAAACGACAAGGCTTATCGCCGGAAACGGGGCGTACATCTGCGATGAATGCGTGAGCCTGTGCGTATCGATCGTGCAGGAGGACGAATATGCGCCGGAGGCTTCCGAGCTGATCGGTATGACCGAGGCGGAGGTACCCAAGCCTGCGGAGATCAAGGCCGTTCTGGACGACTATATCATCGGGCAGGAAAGGGCGAAGATCGCCATTTCCGTCGCGGTGTACAACCACTATAAGCGCATTCTCCACGCCAACGACGACAACGGCGTGGAGCTCCAAAAATCCAATATCCTGCTCGTCGGTCCCACCGGAAGCGGCAAAACTCTGTTTGCTCAGACGATGGCGCGGATGTTGAACGTGCCCTTTGCCATTGCCGATGCCACCACGCTGACGGAGGCCGGTTATGTGGGCGAGGATGTCGAAAACATTCTGCTGCGGCTGCTGCAGGCGGCGGACTTCGATGTGGAACGCGCCCAGCGCGGTATCATTTACATCGACGAGATCGACAAGATCTCCCGCAAAAGCGAGAATACCTCCATCACGCGCGACGTGTCCGGCGAGGGTGTGCAGCAGGCGCTGCTGAAGATTCTCGAAGGAACGGTCGCTGCCGTTCCGCCGCAGGGCGGACGCAAGCACCCGATGCAGGAGTTCATCCACATCGACACGACGAACATCCTGTTTATATGCGGCGGCGCTTTTGACGGACTGGAAAAAATCGTCGAAAACCGCCTTGACCGCAAGGCAATGGGCTTCGGCGCGACGATCGAATCCAAAAAGGATAAAAACGTCGGCGAGATTTTGCGCCATGTGCAGAGCCACGACCTTCTGAAGTTCGGCATCATTCCCGAGCTGATCGGTCGTATGCCGGTCATCACCACGCTCGAGAGCCTTTCCAAGGACGATCTGGTAAAGATTCTCACCGAGCCAAAAAACGCCATGACGCGCCAGTATCAGACACTTCTGGGCTATGACGGCGTGACGCTCGAATACGAGCCGGAGGCGCTGGAGGCCATCGCGGAGAAAGCCGTGGAAATGGACATCGGTGCCCGCGGACTGCGCGGCATCATGGAGGGGATCATGACGGAGATCATGTTCCGCGTTCCCTCGGAGGGGGACATCGAGAAAGTCCTCGTCACCGCAGACTGCGTTCGGGACGGCGCTCAGCCGAAGGTCTTCCGCAGGGGAAGCAAAGAAGTTATATAAGCCAATCAAGGGTCGCGCCCAAACGGTGCGACCCATTGACGGTATTTTAGAGAGATTGAAAGAATGGATACAGCCCAACAGCAGACAACTGAATATCGCGTTTTGCCGCTGCTCGCGCTGCGCGGTGTCTCCGTGTTCCCGGGGATGCTTCTGAGCTTTGATGTGGAGCGCGAGGCTTCGGTCAAAGCGCTCAATGCCGCCATGGAGGCGGATCAGATGATTTTCCTCGTGGCACAGCGGGATGCCTCCGTGGAGGAGCCGCAGGACGAGGATTTGTATAAAATCGGCACGCTCTGCCGCATCCGCCAACTGCTCCGTATTCCGGAGAACAGCAGCGCGAAGGTCATGGTGGAGGGCGTGAGCCGCGCCTTTCTCGTGCGAATCCTGTCGCGCCGCAGCTACTATAAGGCGCAGATCGAACTGATCGAGGAGATCGACGATCCCCGCTCGGCGGTCAAGTCCGAGGCGCTTGTGCGCCAGTGCTATCAGCTTTTCAGCGAGTATGCCGAGAACACGGGCGTGGATGCCAAAGAGATATTCAAAAGCATTCTCGACAGCGACAACGCCGGCTTCATCGCCGACACGATCGCGCAGAACATCTATCTGCGCCACAGCCAGAAGCAGACCGTGCTGGAGGAGCTTCGCCCCGTGCGCCGCATCGCGCTCATCAACCGCATCCTGCGCCGCGAGATCGACATCCAGAATGTTGAGCACACCATCCGCGAATCGACGGCGGAGCATATTGCGCGGCAGCAGCGGGATATGTTTCTGCGCGAGCAGCTCAAGGCCATCCGCGCTGAACTCGGCGAGGAGGGGGAGGACGATGACGATATCGCGGAATACCGCCGCGCCATCGACGAAACGCCGCTGCCCGAGGAGGTGCAGGCAAAGCTCGAAAAGGAGCTGACGCGCCTTTCCAAGCAGCCCTTCGGCTCATCCGAATCTTCTGTCATCAGAAATTATCTGGATGTTTGCCTTGAACTGCCGTGGAACAAATACACCGAGGAGCGCGTAAACGTCATAAAAGCCCGTAAGGTGCTTGATGACGACCATTACGGCCTTGAAAAGGTCAAGGACAGAATAATTGAGTTTCTTGCGGTAAAACAGCTCTCTCCGGAGCTGAAAAGCCCGATAATCTGTCT